>CAZVLG010000383.1:0-2613 GCA_964627835.1 uncultured Bacteroides sp. | reverse complement strand
ACAAATACTTATTTTACTAAGGCCGGTTTAATTGGCCTATCGGTTGTATATTTTAATTTAACGAACCGCCGTATGCCGAACGGCACGTACGGTGGTGTGAGAGGACAGATAGGGAATTAATCCCTATCTTCCTACTTGATTTTTGAAAAGATGACGAAAAGAATTGTAATTCAAGGTGGATACGGTGCTTTCCATGAGATTGCAGCACTGCAGTATTTTGGGAACGAGGCTGTTGAAATACTTCCCCGGGATACCTTCAAGGACCTGATGGCAGCTCTGAAGAAAGACAAGGCCGATTATGGGATCATGGCTATTGAAAATTCGCTTGCAGGAAGCATCCTTCCCAATTACACCCTGCTGAAGGATTCACCCATGAAGATCATCGGTGAGATCTACATGCGGATCCGGCAGAATCTTGTCGCACTTCCGGGACAGAAAATATCCGACATAAGAGAGGTTTTTTCCCATCCAATGGCCATCCTGCAATGCCAGGTCTTCTTTGACCAGTACGATGAGATCAAACTCATCGAAAGCATGGATACGGCTTTGAGTGCAAAAAAGATCAGGGAGGAAAATCTAAGCGCTGTAGGGGCCATAGCTTCTCACCTGGCCGCGGAGAAATATGATCTCGAGATCATGGCTTCAGGCATCGAAACCAATAAGAAAAACTATACCCGGTTCCTGATACTGGGCAACGGACGGCATGAAGCTGCCGGGAGAGAGGAAGCGAACAAGGCATCCATTCATTTTGCCGTATCTCACAAGATCGGCTGCCTTTCCAAGATCCTGTCGATCCTGTCTTATTATGAGATCAATCTATCAAAGATTCAATCCATGCCCATAATTGGCAAGGACTGGGAATACCAGTTCTACGTGGATGTTGAATTCAGCGATTATGAACTCTATAAGCAGTCCTACGAGGCGATCAAACCTTTCACCTCGGATCTGGGAATTCTTGGAGAGTATCAAAGAGGACAATCAATCGTTAATGTATAAACCCTGATCAAGATGATAGTAGAACTGGATTTGCTGCCACTGTCTGACCGGAGCGAAATTATTCAGCGACCCATAATTATTGCCGGTCCATGCAGTGCTGAAACGGAAGAACAGGTAATGACCTCGGCCAGGGAACTGGCAGCCATGGGGGTCAGGATCTTTCGGGCCGGGATATGGAAACCCAGGACCCGCCCGAGTGCATTCGAAGGTGTCGGTTCAGCGGGGCTCCCCTGGCTCAGGCGGGTCAAGGAGGAAACAGGCATGCTCACAACAACGGAAGTGGCAAATGTAAAGCACGTCTATGAGGCCCTAAAGTACGGTATTGACATTATCTGGATTGGCGCAAGAACTACTGCAAATCCGTTTGCCGTTCAGGAAATAGCTGACACACTGAGGGGTACGGATATTCCGGTAATGGTTAAGAATCCGGTTAATCCCGATGTTGAACTGTGGATAGGGGCCATTGAAAGGATACATGGTGCAGGACTCAAACGGATCCTTGCCATTCACAGAGGGTTCTCCGTATTTGCCAAATCCGAATTCCGGAACCACCCTCACTGGCAAATACCCATCGAGCTGAAGCGCCGGATCCCCAATCTTCCGATGATCACTGATCCCAGCCATATTTGCGGCAGCCGGGAGCGATTGTATGAAATATCCCAGGAGGCCATGGACCTGAATTTCGACGGGATCATCATCGAATCACATCCCGATCCGGATAAAGCCTGGAGTGATCCCAAGCAGCAACTTAAACCAGCTGATCTGAAAACCCTGCTCGAGAGGATCATACTCCGTAAAAGCGAGGTGGACAACGGTCTGGCCCTGACCATGGGTGAATTCAGGGCCGAGATCGACAAACTGGATGATCAAATAATTGATATCTTTGAGCAACGAATGCAAATAGCGGATAGGATCGGTGAATATAAAAAGGCCCATAACGTTGCCATCCTTCAATCCAAACGCTGGGACAGCATCTTGAATAAACGACTTGAAATGGGACTTAACAAGGGCCTGAGCAACGAATTCATAACACGTGTATTCCGTGCTATCCACCAGGAGTCCATTAACCACCAGGCCAGGATAATGAATATTGAATCCGAGGAAAACGATTCCTGACCAGGCATTCTTGATTCATGAAAGGCATACCCTTGCATACGGCAGATAAGACCTCCAACATATGGGTGGGGGAATCTATCCGGAATACCGGGAAATACCTTCCGGACAGCCGGCTGGTCATCATCACGGATGATCATGTGGCAGGGCACTATGCACATGTCTTTCCGGAGGGATTGAAGATCGTCATAAAGCCGGGGGAATCTTCCAAAACCCTTGAGACTGCTTCCAGGATTTATGACCAGCTTATTCAGAATGAGGTTGACCGGAAAGCATTCATACTTGGCATTGGTGGCGGCATCGTTTGTGACCTTGCCGGTTTCATAGCTTCCACCTATCTGCGGGGCTTATCCTTTGGATTTGTCTCGACCAGCCTGCTTGCACAGGTGGATGCAAGTATCGGGGGCAAGAACGGAGTAAATTTCGAAGGGTACAAGAACATGATCGGGATCATTCGCCAGCCCGATTTCGTGATCTGTGACCCTGAGATGCTGCAGACACTCG
>CAZVLG010000382.1:0-3688 GCA_964627835.1 uncultured Bacteroides sp. | reverse complement strand
TCCCCCACCCCGAAGCTTCCATGTTGAAAAAATGCCGGATCCTGCATAGCTTGATGGGCTTATTTTTTATATTATTGCAGGGTGAAACCAATCCGCAACATCCGGAGGTATTTTGGGCGATACGACCTGAAGCGAAAATCAAGGCATGTCACGCGGAACAAGCGTATACATAACTTTACCACAGCCGGTACTGCCGGCATTATTTTTAACTGCCGGAGCGAAGAGGAATTCAAGGCAGTGAAAGAATTCAAGCAATTCATGGAAAGCAAATCGATCCGGACCGATGTAATCGGCTATGTGAGCGATAAGCAGATCCCGGATCACTATCTGCTTCGGACCGGGTTCAATTTCTTCTGCCAGAAGGACCTGACCTGGTATTTCAAACCCGATAAGGCATTTGTGGACGAATTCATGCGGAAAAAATATGACCTTTTATTTGACCTCAGCCTGCGGAACCTGTTCCCGGTTAACTACGTTGTGACCTTATCCCCATCCACGTTCAAGATAGGAAGGTTCAGGGACTTAGACCAGTACGACCTGATGATCGATATAAAAAATGAGAAGACCGTACCCTACCTTATCAACCAGATCAAACACTATCTGTCCATCCTCCACACGAAAGCTCCCGCCTGAGTTTCCCTGGATACCTTGTGACCGGGAAAACGGCTCGCGCAAAATTAAAATTCCCTATATTTGTTATTACATTATCGAAGCATGCAGGATTCCAAGTTTACCGGTACGGGTGTTGCCCTGGTCACTCCATTCAGGAAAGACGACAGCATTGATTTCAGGGCATTGTCGGATGTAGTTGAGCATGTGGCCAACAACGGAGCCGAATACCTCGTGGTCCTTGGCACCACAGGCGAAACACCTGTGCTGTCAGAAGAAGAACAGGTATCCGTTGTGAGCCATGTCCTTGAAACCAACAAGGGCAGGCTGCCTGTTGTCCTCGGCATGGGAGGCAACCACACATCTGCCCTGCTTGAGAAAATCGCCCGCTACGATTTCACGGGCATTGATGCCAT
This sequence comes from uncultured Bacteroides sp., assembly GCA_964627835.1. Classification (GTDB taxonomy): domain Bacteria; phylum Bacteroidota; class Bacteroidia; order Bacteroidales; family SM23-62; genus SM23-62. The sequence goes on along the minus strand of CAZVLG010000382.1, from coordinate 2,663 downwards.
CCTGACCGCCTCCCCCGGCTACAACAAACCCACACAGAAAGGGATCCATGCTCATTATATGGCCATCGCAGAGCTTAGTCCCCTGCCCGTAATCATCTACAACGTCCCCTCCAGGACAGGTTCAAACATTTCTGCCGAAACAACCCTTGCCCTGGCCAGGGAAAGTAACAAGTTCGCAGGCATCAAGGAAGCCTCCGGAAACATGAGCCAGCTGATGACGATCGCGGCAAACAAACCCGGGCATTTCCTGTTGATCTCGGGCGATGACGCCCTTACCCTTCCCATACTGAGCCTCGGGGGCGCCGGTGTCATATCGGTAATTGGCAATGCTTTTCCGAGACAATTTTCAGAGATGGTCAGGCTCGCCCTTTCCAACCGTTGGAATGAGGCACGCCGGATCCATTTCAGCCTGCTTGAAATCATTGAACAGCTTTTTATCGAAGGCAGTCCCTCAGGCATCAAAGCCGCTCTGAATATCCTTAACATCTGCGAAAATCATGTCCGGCTGCCCCTGGTTCCCGTAAGCAGGGGAAATTATGCCAGGCTTTCAGAACTGATCAAGGCAATACCCATCTAGGGTCAGGTCGTCAGCACACAGGCTCCGCTGTTGATGTCCTGCTCCACTTTCTTGTATTTGGCTTCCACGATCTGCCCATTCTGGTACCTGACCTTTACGATTTCGTTCCTGCCGATCTTGCGGCCGGTCCGAACCGGCTCAACCCGCCGGGATTGCCTGGGCTGGGGAGGTCCCTCTCCATCACCACCTTCGTAGGCCGACTGGGCCTCGCTCTTTGTCTGCTGCAAGTCGCTGGTGTCAAGTCGTCTGGGACCGGCAGCCTGCTTAACCTGGCTGCTGTCCTGTATGGGTATGGAACCTTTCAGAAGGCTTGAAACAACCTCCTTGTTAATCTTATCGATGGCCATTTTGAATAATTCGAACGATTCGAATTTATAGATCAGGAGAGGGTCTTTTTGCTCGTATGTTGCATTCTGAACGGACTGTTTCAGGTCATCCAGCTCCCTGAGGTGCTCCTTCCATGTTTCATCGATGGTAGCCAGGTTTGTCGTTTTTTCAAACCCGCGCAGAACCTCGTTCCCATTTGTATCATAGGCTTTTGCCAGGTTGGTCAGGATCTGGAACATCTTTGTGCCGTCCGAGATGGGGACCACGATGTTCTCGTATACCTTGCCCTGCTTTTCAAAGACATCTTTGATGACGGGCCAGGCCTGCTGTACCATGGCCTGCTGTTTTCTCAAATAGGTCTCACGAACGGTCTGATAAAGCTTTTCGGTGATCTCATCGGCATTCAACTGCAGGTACTCGGCTTCATTAACCGGGGGTTCGACCGACAAATACCTCAGAATTTCAAGGGAGAAATCCGAATAATCCACGTTGCCGTGAGCATCGAGCACAATGCTTTCGCAAACGTCGAACATCATGTTATTAATATCGAGGCTCAGCCGTTCCCCTAGAAGGGCATGGCGCCGCTTGGTATAGATTACCTCCCGCTGGGAATTCATAACGTCGTCGTATTCAAGCAATCTCTTGCGGATCCCGAAATTGTTCTCCTCAACTTTCCTCTGGGCCCTTTCAATGGATTTGCTGATCATGGGATGCTGTATCACTTCGCCCTCTTTCAATCCCAGCCGGTCCATTATCCCCGCGATCCGGTCCGAACCAAATAGACGCATCAGGTTGTCCTCCAGGGAAACATAGAATTGCGAGCTTCCAGGATCGCCCTGCCTTCCGGAACGCCCCCTCAACTGCCTGTCGACACGCCGGGATTCGTGCCTTTCGGTACCGATTATAGCGAGTCCACCTGCCTCCCTTACTTCCGGTGCGAGCTTGATGTCCGTTCCACGGCCGGCCATGTTTGTGGCAATGGTGACCGATCCGGTCTTGCCGGCATGGGCGACAATGTCGGCTTCCCTGGCATGTAATTTGGCATTCAGCACACTGTGTTCGATCTTCCTTATCTTCAGCATGCGGCTCAGGAGTTCGGATATTTCCACGGAAGTGGTACCCACCAGCACCGGCCTTCCGGCCCTGACCAGATTCACAATTTCCTCGATAACCGCATTGTATTTTTCCCGAACGGTTTTATAGACAAGGTCCTCCCTGTCATCCCTGACAATGGGGCGGTTTGTGGGAATGACCACCACATCGAGTTTATAGATATCCCAGAATTCCCCGGCTTCGGTTTCAGCCGTACCCGTCATTCCGGCCAGTTTCTTGTACATCCTGAAATAATTCTGAAGGGTGATCGTGGCAAAGGTCTGGGTGGCGGCCTCCACCTTCACATTTTCCTTGGCCTCGATGGCCTGGTGCAAACCGTCTGAATACCTCCTCCCCTCAAGGATCCGGCCTGTCTGCTCATCCACGATCTTCACCTTATTGTCCATGACCACATACTCGACGTCAATTTCAAAAAGGGCATAGGCTTTCAGCAACTGGTTGACGGTATGTACCCGTTCCGATTTCACCGCATAATCCTGCAGCAGCTTGTCCTTTTTTTCGAGCTTTCCCTTGTTGCTTAAGCCTGATTTCTCGAGTTCGGCGACTTCACTGCCTATATCCGGGAGCACAAAAAAGTCAGCATCATCTGAGGAACTGGTAATCAGGTCAAGTCCCTTCTCGGTCATTTCGATGCTGTTGTTTTTCT
>CAZVLG010000381.1:0-7541 GCA_964627835.1 uncultured Bacteroides sp. | reverse complement strand
CAGGAGCAAACATAAAAAAACGATGGGAAGCTTACCGGATCTTGATAAGAACAGCGGAAAGGTTGAGGCCCTGGCAAAAATCGGGAGAAGGATTGCAATGTTCATAGGAACTTCCGAACAGGGGGAGGTCTTTGCGGTCATGTCGGCAGGGGATTGGTTACTAATCAAACGTGATCTGCCTCCGGATTAGTATTGACGGTATTACATAACCGCCGGAGCCCGGCATTCACCGGTATCCGTGAGTCACTGTCATCCGGAGCTCGTCCAGGTTCCCATGGCTGCCCGGTGCCGGCCCCTATTTCCCCTCCAGGTAATCCTGCAGGTAGCTGAAATGATCCGTCAGCCCTTTCCCGTCGGTGATCGCCGCCCGCCGGATGATCCCGTCCGGGTCCTCCCCCAGCAGGGCCGGCACGACCTTCTCCATGAGCGCGGAGCCGAAATCCACCGAGGCATCCCGGGGCAGCTCCCCGGGCAGGTTGTCGACGGCCATCACGGTGATGCTGCTCAGCTCAAAGGGCGCGGTCTCAGCCTCGCTCAGCGGGTCGTATCCGTAAAAAGGCTCGGCAATGGTGGATGCACGGATGGTCGAAGGGATGGGGTCCTTGATGTCGCAGCTCACATCGGCGATCACCCGCATGTGGAAATCCGGCTCGCGCATGTCCGTGGGGGTCATGAACACCGGCGAGCGCGGGTCCCAGTAATGGCATGCGATGAACAGGTCGGTGACCTTGGTATAGGGCTTAAAGGTGGATTCGTACATTTCCGGGTGCCGGAAGAAATGCAGGAGCTCAAAGGGTTCCCCGTCGGTACGCCGGACATAATCCCAGGGATCGATACGGCAAACCACCGGTTTGTCGTATTCATCCTCAAGGAAATTTCCCGGGGGAACGGTCTCCAGTCCCGCCTCACCCAGGGTCTCCATAGCCCCGAAGGCCACCCGGCCGCCCCCGGTGACCAGGATCTTTACCGGGGGGAGTTCCGGCAGCGCCTTTTTTACGGCCGCCATCTGAGCCTTCATCTCCTCCATGTCGTGGCAGAGGTGGGCCGGCTTCAGGCTGTACTGCCGGTAACGCTCGCCCCAGGCCCTCAGCCCGTTGTAGGCCCCGACGATCCCCGCCCAGTGCCCGAAGGCCACCAGCCGGATATCCTCCCTGTCTGTCAGGTACTCGTAGTCCACCAACCGGATCTTCCGCGCTACGATCTCCTTCAGCAGTTTGCGGTTATAGGTCTGCTGCTTGCCCGTGTGGGAGAAGAATACATAGGTCTTTCCCTCGATAAGTGTGTCAATTTCGACCTCCTTCACCCCGAACATCACGTCACATTCCGAAAGGTCCTCCCCCAGGCCAACACCGGCATTGGCATACTCCAGGTCTTTGAAACAACGGATACCGCTCGGCTGCACCAGGAATTCATGGTCCGGGTACAGGGATGCCATTTCCGCCAGCTGTGCCGGGGAGAAAGGCACGCGCCGGTCGGGCGGGTCCTTGGTCTCTCGAAGGATGCCTATCTTCATACCGGATGATTTGAATCCAAAATTAACACTTCCTGCCGTATTCCGGCTATGCTTTCCGGCAGGGCTTATCTGCCCGGAATTTAGATAGAATCAGTCTGAATTGGCATGCAGGCAAAAATTGTCTTGCAGAAACCGATGCAGTATTATAAATTCGTGTTACGAATCTAAATTTTGTGTTACTCATGAAAAAGTACCTGATCCTTATCTCCCTCCTGCTGCCCTTTGCACCGCTATTTTCGCAGTCCATCATCACGGATACCCTTGAGATCGAGGAGGTTGTGGTTACCGGCACCAAGGTGGAGGTGGCCCGGCAGAACGTGCCCTTGAGCGTATCCCTGGTTTCCCGCGCCGAGCTTGAGGAGTCCGCCGAATCCGCCCTCCTGCCCGTGCTTAGCGAGCAGATCCCCGGGCTTTTCGTGACCGAAAGGGGGATCACCGGCTTCGGGGTGGCCACGGGGGCCGCGGGACAGCTGAATGTTCGGGGACTCGGGGGCAACCCGACGACCCAGGTGCTGATCCTGATCGACGGGCACCCGCAGTTTATGGGACTCATGGGGCACCACCTGCCGGATGCCTATGTGAGCTCCGACGCAGAACGGGTGGAGGTGATCCGCGGGCCCGCATCCTTTCTCTACGGCTCGAATGCCTTCGGCGGGGTGATCAACATCATTACCCGCAAGCAGAAGGAGGACGGGCTCCAGGCCAATGCCCGCCTGCAGTACGGTTCCTTCAACACGCAGAAGTACATGGCCAGCGCCGGGTATAAAAAGAAGGGATTCAACCTGTTCGCCTCCTTCAACCACGACCGGACCGACGGGCACCGCGACAGCTCGGATTTCAGGATCACCAACGGCTATGTGAAGGCCGGGTACCGGTTCGGTCCCCGGCTGAACCTTTTCACCGATTTCAGCCTGGCCGGGTACGAGACGGCCGACCCGGGACCTGTAGGCGGCATGGCAGGCGATCGAATCGACATCCTGCGGGGGAAGACATCCCTTTCCCTCGAAAACCATACCGGGAAGCTGGAAGGCGCCCTCAAGCTGTATTACAACTTCGGCGACCACGACATTTCGGACGGCTGGCATTCCATCGACGAGATGAAGGGTGTGATGCTCTACCAGGGACTCAAACTGTTCCGGGGGAACACCCTGACCCTGGGTTTCGATCACATGAGCTACGGCGGCAAGGGCAGCCCCATTACCACCGTACTGCGCGATGAGGAGGGCAACGTGATCATGCCCCCGGTTTTTGAATTGTCGCCGGTAAACGACCTGTGGACCGGCACCTCGAACACGGCCTTCTACGCCACCCTCCAGCAGGTGCTGAAGCAGAGGCTGATGCTGAACGGGGGACTCCGGTTCGAATCCAGTCCCATATACGGAACCGAGTGGATCCCGCAACTGGGACTCTCCTGGGGGATCGGGGCAAATACCAGCCTGAAGGCCTCCGTATCGAAAGGCTACCGCCCGCCTTCCGTTCGCGAGCTCTACCTTTTTCCCCCGGCCAACGACCGCCTGGAACCCGAACGCATGATGAACTACGAGGCCTCCTGGGACCAGCACTGGATGCAGGGCCGGATGCAGACCGAATTGACGGTTTTCATGAGCGACGGGGAGAACCTGATCGTGATGGTCCCCCCGGTGGCCCCTCCCCCTCCGCAGTACAAAAACTCCGGGAGTTTCAACAACAAAGGCATCGAGTTTTCCTGGAATTACCGGCCCGCCGACCGGCTGAAGCTCCATGCAAACTACAGCTTCATCCACATGGAAAAGCCCCTCTCCGCCACGCCCGGGCATAACCTGTTCGTCTCGGGGAGGTATCAACTCAAGCGCTGGAACTTCCTGCTCAAGCTTCAGAGCATATTCAACCTCTATAACGAAACCGGGTCGGGCGTGGAGGTCCTTGAAAAGAACTACCAGGTCCTCGGGGCCCGGATCGGCTACCGGGCCACCCGCTTCCTGGATGTATTCCTGACAGGAAGCAACCTCCTCGACCAGGAATACCAGATCAATTACGGCTATCCCATGCCCGGTATCTCCGTCATGGGCGGCCTCAGCCTGAAACTCTCCACCCATCCATAAACGCCCGACATGAACAGATCCTCCGTTATGCCGGATGTGCCGGCAACCGACCTAAAGATCCATCCACCGCCGAAATTGCCCTCTACCCTGCGAAAACTCCTCCTGTCCCTGGGCTTCCTGCTGCTCCTGCAGCCCGCCCTGCCCCACTACAAGGCGCAGTACCATGTGATCATCGACACCGACGGGGGCATAGACGACTTCCGCGCCATCTGCATGATGCTTGCGAGTCCCCAAATAGAGGTCATCGCCATCACGGCCGTTGACGGGGTCCTGCCGCCCGAAGTCACGGCCGGAAAGGTGTATTCCCTCCTGCAGAAATTCGGCCACCAGGGGATTCCCGTGGGACCGGGACCGGCCATCCCGGGCAAATCAAAGAAGCTGACCATGGAAACCGGTATGGCGGAAAAGCTTACCTGGGGAACACACGACAAGCCCTGGCCCCCCGGCATGCCGCCCGGTGCCGTCAGCCTGATCCTGGAATCAATCGAGCTCGAGGACATGCCAATTGACATCGTCGCCATGGGACCCATGACCAACCTGGCCACGGTCCTCCGCGCCGACCCGGAAACGGCCGGCAGGGTCAGGCAGGTTTACTGGTATGGTGCGAAAGCTGATAAAATAGCATTCAACTACGCCCTGGATCCCGCCTCGGCAAAGGAGGTCCTGGCTTCCGGTTTCAACATCTGCCGGGTAGACGCCGATGGGGGCACCCTGGGCAGCCCGGGAGATTTTCTCGGGGGACTCGACACCCTTTCCACCCGGTACGCTGAAGCCATCGCGGACCTGTACCGTTCCGCCCCGGAAGGTTTTACCGGCCATTACATGGCCACCCACCCGGGCGACGACTGCATCCCCCTTTGCATGCTGTACCCGGAAAAATTTACAGTCACCGGCAAATCGGATCCTGAAAATTCCGGAAACGAATTACCCTGTACCAGGGCCGGGGAAGCGAAGCGAAGTCAGGCTGTGGCAGATGCCTCCACAAGCCTGGTTCCCACTATTCTCGAGGTGCTCGACAGCGACCGGGAGGATAAAAGCATCGTCTTCAGCCGCTTCCCAACAGACCCCGGCCTGCTGGAAGAGGATGTGGCGGCCATCGCACAGCAGGTCATAGAGCGGCATGGCCTGAAGGAATGGAAGATCGTTGCCCTGACCAACGAGTTCCACGAGCACCTGGGCATCTATTCCATCCTGGGGGCTAAAATGGGCCTCAGGGCACGGGAATACTTCCACGTCGGCATCGACGAGCTCACCATCCTTTCCTGCGCCGGCAGCCAGCCGCCGCTGAGCTGCATGAACGACGGGCTCCAGGTCAGCACCGGGGCCACCCTGGGCCACGGCACCATCCGCCTGGGTGAGGAAGAGCTCCTTCCCAGGGCCTATTTCACGTTCAAGAAACGTGTGATCATGGTCACCCTCAGGCCGGAGATCCGCGAAAAGATCCGGGAAGATGTCAGCCGGGGTGTGGCGGCATACGGGCTGGAAACGCCCGGGTACTGGGATTACATTCGTGAACTGGCTTTACAATACTGGTTGGATCTCAGCCGCTTCGACATCTTCGAGATCGCGGAACTGCCGCCCGGGCTGGAATAAATAAACACTCCGGTCCCGTGAAAAGGTACAGGCCCTGGGCTGAATATCCTTAAAATTTAATGGATCCCTTGATGCGGGAATCTCCGGAATCCCCTACTTTGACTTGGCGTAGTGGTTCCCGTTGAACCAGTATTCCCGGTAGTTCAGGTCCCAATTGATCGGGCGTGCTGACCGCGACCAGGTAGGCCCCGCCGCCGTTGGGTGAAAGAATGCCGTATCCCCGGGATGGCTCCGTGACCCACAACCGCACTTTCGGCGGACTGCTGGCGGATCCAGTCCCGGGGCAGCCTGAACTTGATCCCCCAGGAAGGATCCCCGGGAAAGAATAAGGTAGTGGTTTCATTTTTTTGCAGTCAATTTACTAAAATCACAGTCAAATCCAAATCCCTGGTGCAGGCGTCCGGAGCCCTTAAAACCAGTCCGGGAAAAGGTGGTACAGTCTATAATGCAAAACGATCTGTATTAAAAAGAACCAGGCCCGGTTCAACAAGAACGGGGCTCGGTCTAAAAAACAAAGGGGCCCGGTTCTCCAATCAAGAGACCCGGTCCCCCTTCAAAAAGTATCTTTTAAATGGCCGAAACTACCGGCCAGTTTTCCCTTAACTATCCGTTATTTGATTAGCCGAAACTACCGGCCAGCTCTCCCTGCTCTACGCAGGAACCCTGTCAAGCACATAACTCCAGTAGGAGTAAGTGCCGTCGGTAAAGGACCTGTAGCGTTCGGTGCCTTTCGTGCCGGCAAATGCCAGGAACGAACCTACCATGAAACCGGGCACCCTTTTCCGGATCAGGGTCTCCCTGCGGTGGGTGTCGCGATCGAGGGCCTCCACTACATTGGCCGTGATCTCGGTCTCGTGAACGATCCGGAATCCGCATTCTGCCAGTTTGCGCTTCACATCCGCAACTTCACGGGGCCGGATCAAATCCGCAAACAGGAATTTCCCGTCATCCCGGAGCACCCGGGCAACCTCGTTGAAAAAGGTGGTAAGGCTCCGGTAGCACCTGGCTGATTCCACGTTCACCACGGCATCGAAGGATTGGGATTCAAACGGCAGCTTTTCGGCGACCCCTTTCTTAAAAGAGAGTCCTTCCACGTCATAGTAATCGTTGCAGAAATCGATTATACTGGCTGAAATATCCAGGCCGGTATAGGATTTCGGTTTATAGTACCGTGAAATGTAAGAGGCTCCGCCGCCCCTGCCGGATCCGACCTCAAGCACATGCTTGTTTTGAATTTCCGTCCGGTTCACCACATGATCGTAAAGCTGGATGCAATACCGGTCATTCTCGTCCCTTTCCAGCAATTCAAGGTGAGGGTTGCCGTTCAGCGACTGGTATCCGTAATTCATGAAATTGGCGGTAACATCCTTGTCAAACCGGATCATCACCTTATGCCAAATCTGCCATATAGGTCTCCGGATGGGCCTGGGAAGTTCTGCATATCTGTCTGCAATTGAACTCATAACGATGGAATTTAAATTTGTTATAACCCAAATATATCGGGGGAAGGCATACTTATCCAAAAAAAGGGGCAAAATGGCCGGGAATGTGGTCAAAAGGCTTGTATTAGTGGTGGATGCAATTCACCCCCGGGGAATGCCACTTATCATCAAACAGAGTCCATGAACTCTTTGATGGTAAGGATGTACTGCCTTGATACAGGTATTTCATCCTCATAACCATGGAGTTTAAGCCTGTATCCCTTGTAGCTGTTGGTAAGGTTCAGGATGTAATGGGAGTTGATGATACAGGTCCGGTGGCACCGGAGGAATTCCGGGTATACCCTGAGCTGTGACTGGATATTCGTGATCGTATTGCGAAGCATTTTCTGCCTGATCTTTTCCTCCTCCTTGTAAACAATGCTGATATAATTATCTGCCGACCGGACCAGCATGAGATCATCGGGATGGGCCTCCAGCCTGTCCGTGCGGGATTCGGATTCCAGCCTCACCGGGGGTCTTTCATGCATATCCCCGTTCAGGGCATATTTCCCCAGCTGGACGTTTTTCCCGACAATATGTTCCAGCTGGTCACGCAGTTGCTTATTAACATCGGCAATCTTCAGGATGACCGAGGGGAAAGCGGAAAACAGGATGATCTTGACCGTCGTGAACATGGTAAGGTCATGCAATCCCACATATCGCAGGTAGAAAGTATTGGCAAGGGACATGAAAACCCATATCAGCAGGACGATCACAACCTCGCTGCTGATCTTGGCGGTATCAAGCTTTAAGATACTGTTAAGTGTGGATGGGAGCAGTATCCTGAAGATCCCCATGATCACTAAAATGATGGTTCAGAGTACGTCTTTAATCATGTGACGGTTATTGAATTCGATCTCCGTGTATTGGTTG
>CAZVLG010000380.1:0-4457 GCA_964627835.1 uncultured Bacteroides sp. | reverse complement strand
CTCTCAACCCAGCGTGTCAGTCCATTTGTTAGGGCAAGTTTCGGATATTCCATTGCCATCGAGGGTCATACGGAACAATGGGGTGCCCGTACGGAATACCTTGGAGGTTTTCTTTATGCAGCAGGCATCGGTACCGCAATTCGCACGGGTACTTCGAGCGCTCTGACAGTCTCGTTGGTCTATCGTTTCCAGAGCCTGAAGTCGGTTTATACGGAGGATTGGAACGACGATGTGCTGAACCTTGAAAAACAATATAACCGTATTGCCATCCGAATTGGTTTTATATTTGATTAAATCCGGAAATCCCCTATTTTTACAGGAGTAGTTATTCGGATTATGGTATTCAGTTCAACCCTCAAAAAGCCTTTTTTATTTCTTTCGCTCGTTTCTGTGATGCTGTCGTTCCCGCAGTGCATGAAAGAAGAGAGCACAGCTCCCGTGGGCCAGGGCTGGACAAGCACAGACCCGATTTCAATACCCTTCCGGCAACGCCTGATTTATGCAGAACGAGGGAACCTGGTAAAGAATCCCTCCTTTGAACAGGGCAGGCTGATCAACCTCGACAGCAATACCGTTACCTATAATATAAGCGGCTGGAAGACATTTGGCGAAAACCTTACCTGGATCATGCATTCGCCTGATTCAAACGGCAGGGGAGAGGAAATCCGGTCGGGGTCCTATGCCATCCGGATCCACCGAAACAGGATTGATGAATTCAGCAACGAGGGGGATGGCATCGTCTCTGATTTCATCAGGGTCATTCCCGGGAATTATGAGTTTTCCTTCTGGATTCGGCTTCATGATATACGACCGAATCCGGCAAGAAAAGGGGACAGGCTTGATGATGCGGTGGATGTCCGTTTGCTCTTTTATGACAAAAACCGCCTCCTGATCAGCGGGAATACATATGACCAGGCAGGGAAGGCATTTATTGACCGTACCTTTAAGTCTCTGGCCTTTTCTAATTTCTGGAACATCGATAGTCTTGGGTGGACCAGGATGGTTGGCCGTACGACGACGGATTATTTTATCGACGGAGACATTCCTGACGAGGCGAAATATGTAAAACTTTACTTTGGACTCAAGGGTACCGGTACGATGTGGCTGGACGATGTCAGCTTTCGCTATACCAGGAACAATTTCACAGCCATGGAGAGATCCGGAAGGATGTTCGACACTACCTGCACGGAACTTGATCTGGTGATCCCGCATCCCAAACAGGCCAGCCTGCTGGAACCCCTGCTGTATCATTCCCCCGGATCGGATACCATTCCCATGCCCCTAATCCTTCTTCCTCCCAGCCCGGAAAAACAGACACAGGCAGCTGCCTTCCTGCTTAAGAGCCGGATCGAGAGTATCCTTGCCCGGCGATACGGAAAAGATAGCCTGCCCGCAATCCGAATCATTAGAGGGTACCAGGATCCGGATATTGAGGATGGGGGACTCGTATTCCGTTTTGGCATACCGGATCGGTTCCGCGAAGTCCGTGACCTGGGACCGGAGGGATATATCATTCAACCCGATTCACTGCACCCTAACCTTGTCTTTCTTTGCGGCGCTTCACCGGCAGCAGACTATTACGCAGCTGCCACCGCTGTTCAGTTGCTTGACGATAGTTTATTCGTATATCACCAGGCCAGGATTGTTGATTTTCCTGATATTCCCGAAAGAGCGTTCCTTGTCTCTCCGGTGACTGCGGCTTCCAACCCGATCGATTATTCGCCCCAGCTATCCCAGATGGCGGGTTTCAAGCTTAACCGTGCCTACCTGGATTTTTACCGGTCCAGGACACTCTGGCAACAGGAGAGCCAGGCATACCTTGATGGTCTCCGGATCATTGGAAGGGAAAGCAGGGAGAGCGGCATGGTTGAACTGGCACAAATGGTAAATCCTTACGCCTACCTGCCCGTTCATGAAATGATCGATTCCCTGGATATGGATGCCAGGGAAAGATGGTCTCATGCCGGATATAAAAGCCGTATCCAATTATTGGATTATTACAAGGCAGGGATACAGGCAGGAGCTACCACCCTCGTGCTCTGCAGTCATGATTACCTTCCTACTTCATCCTGGGGGAATTACGTATTATATGCCCTGGAGGATGAAGATGAGTATATCAATTTGCAGGCGGCACACCTGGACCTGATTATGACCCTGCATTCCTGGATAAGGGAGCGGTATCCGGGGATAAGCCTGGAATTTATCCCGCCCTGGTATTCCAATGAACAATTGGATGCGAGCAGGGGACAGGCAGAACAATATTTCCATGATCTCCAGCCGAAAATTCCGGATGACCTGAAGATAATGTGGTCGGGTCCGGCCAGGCAGAGCTCGGAGGTCAATGCTTTGGATTTGAAAAGGTTTCATGAGCTTGCCGGAAGGGAAACGGTCTTGCTGGATAACAGTATGAACAGGCTGACGCGCATACTTGGGGATACGGCGATGATTTTGCAGTACCCCATGAAACTGCGGACCCTGAACCTGTTTGATCCGTTCGATGTGCAATTTTCAGCTCCGTACATAATGAGTGACGATGTCCGGAAACTCCTTATAAATACCCCGATATCTACCGAGATCATGAAAATAAGGATGGCAACGGCTGCTGACTTTATGTGGAACATGGAATCCTATGATCCGGACCTGTCTATCTGGAAAACGCTGGTTTCACGATTTGGAAATTCGACAAGCCTTGAACTGTACCGGTTCAACGATGCATACTTTACCACCCTCGCTTCCATAAGTGCACTGAAACATGGAAAGGATCAGCAGAGGCTTGTGAGACAGGTCAGTGATCACATGGCCCTTATGGAGAAATCCCTTGGCAGGCTGGATAGGATGCTGAGTGCTGATCCGGCACTTTTGAACGAGCTTAAGAAACTGAAGCAGGATCTGGAACGATTATATGATAAGGAGATAAAGCATGTGGCAAGCCAAATCACTGCAGCTATGGAAAGTATGTGAGATTATTGCTACTTTTGCTGCCGAATAAAGCTGGTGCTGAATGGATAAGGAAAAGGATTATTTTCAGGATGACGGGGAATTGAAGGAGATTCTTGGGCGATTTGAAAATATGCTTAATCAAATGGAAGCATATTTTTTCGATGTTTATGAGTTTGAGAGGATCATAGATCACTACCTGGATACGAATCACTTCGGCAAGGCGGTTGACGCCGTTCGATACGGTAAAAAACAGCATCCCGGTTCCATTACCCTGCAGATCAAGGAGGCACAGGTTTACGCCGAAAAAGGAGAATCAGTCAGGGCACTGAACATGGTTGAAATCCTTGAAAAATCTGCAGCTACCAATAACGAAGTATTCATGCTGAAAGGCATGATCCTGAATCAGCTGGGTAAGGTAACTGAAGCCGAAAATGCATTTGAGAAAGCCATTGAACTGAGTTACGAGAATCTGGATGATATTCTTTATGATATCGCCCTCTCTTTCCAGTATGTTAACCAGTTCAAGACCGCCATTTATTACCTGAAGAAAGCAAACAAAAAAAATCTCAAAAAACTTAGCATCCTTTATGATCTGGCATATTGCCACGACAGGCTGCATGATTTTGACCGGAGCATCGGGTACTACGAAGCATACCTTGATCTTGAACCCTATTCGGAAAATGTGTGGTATAACCTGGGACTGCTCTACTTCAAGAAGGAAAATTTCAGGAAAGCCGTGGAGTGCTATGATTTTGCGCTGGCCATCAACGATCAGTATTCCTCTGCTGTTTTCAACAAGGCGAATGCACTGGCCAACCTTGGGGAGTATGAGGAAGCAGTGGCTACCTATAAGGAATGCATCCTGATTGAACCTGAAAATGTCCTGGCACATTGTTATCTGGGAGAATCACTTGAAAAGCTTGAGCAATATGGGGAAGCCATCACCTGGTATGAGAAGGCCACCCGTGTGGATCCCTCATTTTCCGAAAGCTGGTATGGAATTGCCGTATGCTATCTCTTTCAGAAATTATACAGGGATGCGCTTTTTTATGTTAACAAGGCCATTTCACTTGACGAGGAGAATCCTGATTTCTGGTTCACCCTGGGAAATGTCCATGCCCATCTGGGAGCCCATACCGACGCCGTTAAGGCATATTCCCGCACCACCGAACTGGATCCCTATGACGATGAGGCCTGGATCAATCTTGCCCATCTCGAATTCAAACAGGGAGACACTGAAAAGGCAATTAATGTACTTAAGGATTCATACAGCCATACCTTCGATGTCGGTATTGTGAACTTTCACCTGTCGGCCTATTACCATTTAGCGGGCAATACGGAGCAATCTCTTAAGTTTTTTGAAAAGGGACTGAAACTGGACTATTCCGAATACAGATCGGTGGGGAAGATCAGTCCCCAGATGCCCGATGAACCCGCATTTATAGCCCTGCTTGAAAAATACCTGCCCTCAAGAAATCCTGGAAAGAATAACTAAATCCATAAATGCCATGAACCTT
>CAZVLG010000379.1:0-7575 GCA_964627835.1 uncultured Bacteroides sp. | reverse complement strand
CGGAGCCGCGGCTGTTATCCTTATTCTTCTCGGGATATTCCTGGATCTGCAGATAAGGAAGAGCTCGACTTTTGAAGTCCGGAAGGATACATATGAGGACCCATACCTGGCCTATGCGGAGGCCAAAAGGGTGCTCTACCTGGTATCGGAAAAAATGAATGCCGGAACGGAGCCCCTGAAAAACCTCGAAAAACTGGATGAGGGCATAAACTATATGAATCCGGTGTTTTCATTCGGTGCCGGTATTCAGCACCTTGAGCACTTTTCAAAAATCGAGAAAACCAAAAAATTAATTGCAAAATAAGATTGTTATGAAAAAGTTATTGTTGATCGTATGTTTTATTGGGCTGTCTGGTATTATCCTGGCCCAGAACAAATCTGTTGACCGGGTATTTGATAAATATGCCGGCAAGGAGGGTGTAACCACTGTCTATATCTCCAAGTATATGTTTAGCATGTTCGCTAACCTGGAAGATATTGAAGATAAGGACCTGAAAGAGGTACAGGATGTGTTCGGGAAACTCACAGGCATCAAGATCCTGGTAGTCGAAGACGATGATGTTCTCGGGGAGGGGGTGAACTTTTATGATGAGATCATGAAAGACCTGCCCAGGGATCAGTATGAGGAACTGATGGTTGTCAAGGACAGCGAGTCGGATGTGATATTCCTGGCACGTGAGGAAAAAGGCGTCATTGTCGAGCTCCTGCTGGTCGTAGGAGGGGAAGGCGACGATAATGTGCTGATTGCCATCACCGGAGAAATCGACCTGAACACCATAGCCAAACTATCCAAAGCGATGGATATAGAAGGCATGGAGGAGCTGGAAAATCTTGAAGACAGATAGAAGATAGCGGAAAAATCATGAATCACTGCATTCGTTCGAACCATGAGGATGGACAACCTGGAGCACCCGTTCTCATGGTTTTTTTATGGGTTGCACTGATCATTTTGCCTGGATGCAGCCCCAACCTCGATAAGGCGAGTTCGTTCAAAACCCTTTTCGATTATTTCAGGCAGCAGGAGTATGTGACAGCCATCAGTTTTCCCCCTGGACTGGTGGGGGTTTTTCTGAATGGAAGCGACCCGGAGCAAGCCGAATTAAAGGCGCTCATGCACGATCTCTCCGCATTCTATATGCTTTCAGTCGAAGGGAGCCATGGTGGGGGAGGTGGACCATCAGCAGAATTGCGCGAAGCCGTGAACGGCTTCACCATACGGAATCAGTTCGAAGACCTGTTCCGGATGCAGACGGCAGAAGAGGATGTTTTCATCCGGATCCTGGAAAAAAACGGTTCCGTAAAGGAGGCCGTTATGATGTTTGGATCAGATGACAGCTTTTTTGTGATCGACCTCCGCGGCAATATCGAACTGGAACATTTTACGCACCTTGCACAGGAAGGGCTTCTTCAGGAACTGACCGGCCTGGCCGATGTGGATTTTTAATGAGCTTATTCTGCAAGCAATATCCGCATCACCACAGACTGCTTCCCATCGATAACAATCCTGCAGAAATACAATCCAGATGAAACCCTGTTTCCGGCCTGGTCATCTCCCGACCAGGCAAATTCAATCTTTCCGGATACTTCCTTATCCTTTGCCAGTGTTTTGACTCTCTGCCCGAGCGTGTTGTAAAGTTCAACGCTGATTTCAGATCTTTCGGAAACCGATAGTGAAATCATGGTTTGCCGGTTGAAAGGATTCGGAGCAATGGTGATCAGGCTGCTTAAACCAGACATCCTGTCTGTGACAGCCGTGGCCGGAGGGGCATCTGTCTGGCTGCCGACGCTTATCTCGTCCACATTCCCGAAATCCTGTCCCGTGGTTTCAAACCGGATTGTATTGCCGAAGCCGGCAACCAGCTGGACCTTTACTGAATCATATACCCAATTTGTCCAGGCTTCCGTGTTTTCCATGGTGTGGGACTGTGATGTACCGTTGACAACCAGGTTTCCTGTCCGGCTTGTATTCCCGAGTGCATACCGGATCACCAGGTAGTACCATCCATTGCCTTCGCTATAAACACCTTTGAATTCCAGCCAGGAACCCGAACCGTCAAAATTCACAAAGCCGGTACCGTGGAATCCTAAATGGTTGGATTCTGCCCAGGCGTTTTCAAATACATTGTCTTCTGCCTGCAGGGTGATATCGGCATCCGGCATAATGCTGACCTCATCCGAATAGAATGACTCACGCGATTCATTGTCAACAGCCGTAACAACATAATAATAAAGGGTGCCGTTCACCAGTGAGGTGTCGGCGAATTCAGCAGCCTGGATCAGTCCCCCGCTATTTACCTTCACGTATCCCGTTCCTGTTTCGATCGAGCGGTACAGGTTGTATCCGTTTACATTTAAATTCTGGCTTTCGTCCCAGGCAATATAGGCACTGTTGTTTCCCTTAATAGCCTTCACACCGGTGGGCCAGTCCGGTTTCAATGTGGATGCCCCCATCACGGTTTCAGAGGGAGGGGACTCGTTTCCGGAGGTATCCAGGGCTGTAACATAGTAATAATAGAGCAGGTCAATCGCGTTGCTTGTATCGGTGAACTCAGCAGTCTGGACCAGGGTGTCAGTCACGACCAGATAAATGCCATCCATGTTTTCCGATCTGTAAACGTAGTATCCGGCAAGATCGCCTTCAGGATTTTCATTCCATTCAAGTTTTACGGATTCAATGGTTGAGCTAAGGGCGAGTCCCCTCGGAGCCGAAGGAGGTCTCACGGAATCCGGTATAAACATGCTGTGACCGAGAAAGAAACCTGTATGGGGTGGCTGGTTATAGGCCACATTCTGCCAGGCGATTCCAAGCCGGTAAACCGGGTCATGCATCAGGGTCTTGATCCGGTATTCAGTAAGGTCCGTTGTGGTGTATATCCTGAGGTTGTTGTTGTCCGAAGTCCGCCAGATCACCTCTTCCCGCCAGTCCCCGAACAAGTCGGCCTGGAGGCTGGGGTTGGCTTTGGTCCCGTTGTTTGAGCTGCAACCGTCTGCAAGCAGCACGACACCTTCTCCATATTTACTAATATTGTTATCGTTCAGAAGTTCACGCAGCAGATCTCCGTCCCACCAGACCACGTGGTTCGAGGAGGAGGGGGAATCCCCTGCGCGTACATTGGTCCCGCTGCGCAGGCCGTCGGTGCCTCCCCAGCATTCCATGCCGTAGAAGTTCGAATCAAGATCGGCGGACACCCCGCGGCCCACATCGCCGTTGGCAGTCAGCCAGAGAACCTCGCCGGTCCTGGCATCGAGCAGGGCCGATCCGGGTCCGTTACCTTCATGGATCCCCCATTTTTCCAATCCGGGCCTGTCGGGCATGATATCGGCAAGGTGCATGGCATCACCATGTCCAAGCCCGGTGGTCCACAAGGGGCTTCCATCATCATCAATGGCGCAGGCGCCGTAAACGATCTCATCCTTGCCGTCCTCATCCACATCGGCCACGCTGATTCCATGGTTTCCCTGTCCCTCGTAATCCGGGTGACCGTTGTTGCTGTCGAAAACCCAGCGGGAGGTAAGAGAGCCTTCCCTCCAGTCCCACGCCGCCAGCACGGTCCGGGTATAATATCCCCGGCACATCACCAGGCTGGGCTTTTGCCCGTCCAGGTAGGCTACGCAAGCCAGGAAGCGGTCCACCCGGTTCCCGTAGGTGTCACCCCAGTCACCGACGTTACCCCTTGCCGGGATGTAATCGGTGGTTGCGAGGGCAGCACCGGTTTCCCCGTCAAATACGGTCAGGAATTCGGGACCAGTAAGAATGTATCCCGATGCATTGCGGTAATCGGCGGATGCATTGCCGATCACCGTACCGGTACCATCCGTGGTCCCGTCCGCGGTCTTGCACGCCACTTCCGCTTTCCCGTCCCCGTCCAGGTCATAAACCATGAACTGGGTATAATGTGCCCCGGCGCGGATGTTGATGCCAAGGTCGATCCTCCACATACGGGTGCCGTCCATTTCATAGGCATCCAGGATTACATTGCCGGTGTAACCGCTCTGGGAATTGTCCTTAGAGTTGGACGGGTCCCATTTGAGCACGATCTCGTACTGCCCGTCCCCGTCCAGGTCGCCCGCACTGGCATCGTTCGGGCTGTAGGTATAGGATGATCCGCCTGGCACCGTGCCCCCGGCCGGCCTCTGAAGGGGCAGGGTAATGTAATTCTGGTTCCAGACGCTCACCGTGTCGGATATTTCCGTTTCGATTCCATTTTCCACACCGGCCAGAAAATATTGATATACCGGTCCCGCAACAACGGAAGTATCCAGAAAGTTAGTGGCACCCGTCAGGGGTTCAGGGTTCAGTTTCTGTGCACTGCCTCCGTCGGTAATCCGGTAGAGGTTGAAGCCAAGTGTATCGGAATCAGGACCCAGCAGGCGCCATCCAATATAATTTACCGATGTTTCTTTATTGACGGCAATAATTCCCCTGTCAAGACTTTCCATCTGTAGTTGGGCGTTCACACCAAATGCAAATGCCAGCAATCCCATAAAGGTTCCGATCTTTATCACATGTTGAAGTTTCATCCTTTTTGTTTTCTTGGTTGTTATCCGATGCTTAATACGGGCAAAAATAACTTTTTAATTGTTACTATTGCATGTCGCAGGTTTGATAAGGACAAATTGATCCTGAGGATCGAGATAAACAGACGGTTTTTTAGATATTTTTACATTTCATGGCAAAAAATGTTCTTACATGCTTGTTGTTTTTGTTAGGCGTTCACTCTGCATCCCATGCACAGGTTAGGATCAATGAATTCCTTGCCTCAAACGCAACCGTCAACAGCGATCCGGATTATAATGAGTATTCGGACTGGATCGAATTGTATAACTCAGGGACAGGCACCGTGAACCTGAAGGGGTATTATCTTACAGACAACCTTGATAATCCTGGCAAATGGCAATTTACCCGGGATGTGCTGATCGCTCCGAACACCTTTCTTCTCGTATGGACTGACGGACGTGATACGGCGCTGCATGCCGGATTCAGGTTATCGATGCTCAGTGAGGAAATCGGTCTCTCTACGCCCGCCATGGTGCTGGCTGACTCCATTCGCTTTACTCAGCAGACACCTGATATTTCATACGGAAGAAGTCCGGACGGGTCGGAAGACTGGCGTTATTTTCCGGAACCAACACCGGGCGCCCCAAACAATACAACGGCCTACCAGGGGATCGTTGACAATGTGCCTGATTTCACGGTGCGGGGCGGCCTGTACTTATACCCTTTGGAGGTGGAACTGTGCACGGACCTGGGAGGAACCA
Organism: uncultured Bacteroides sp.; assembly: GCA_964627835.1. Lineage (GTDB taxonomy): Bacteria > Bacteroidota > Bacteroidia > Bacteroidales > SM23-62 > SM23-62. The sequence continues at coordinate 2,316 of CAZVLG010000379.1, read as the reverse complement.
TCCGATATACCCTTGACGGCTCGGAACCCCGTGCCGGCTCTTCCCCGTATACGGCACCCATACCTGTTGATACAACTACGATAATAAGGGCCAGGATCTTCAAACCCGGCCTTATCCCGGGAAGAACCATCACACATACCTATTTTTTGAATGAAAATTTCCAGGCCAGGGAACTCCCCGTCATATCCATTGCCACGGATCCGGCTAATTTCTGGGATTTGCTCGTGGGAATCTATGTGCAGGATTTTAAGCCTGAATGGGAAGTGCCTGTAAACATTGAACTGTTCGAAAATGATGGCAGCGACCGGGCAGCTTTCAACCAGGGTGCCGGTATCAAGATTAACGGCCTGAATTCCTGGCAGCTTCCCCAGAAAATGCTGGGTGTTTATTTCCGGAAGCAATACGGACAGGGACATCTGGAATACCGGTTGTTCTCGGAAAAATCCCGTGACCATTTTGATTCTTTTGCCCTGAGGGCCTCCGGCAGTGACTGGAGTTACACTCTTTTTCGCGATGTAATGATCCAGAATGCATGCATCGACAGGATGGATGTGGACTTCATGGCATTCCGGCCCTGTGTTGTTTACGTGAACGGCCGGTACATGGGGATTCATAATATCAGGGAAAAGGTTGACGAAGACTTTGTGGTGCAAAACCATGGCCTGGAAGAGAACAGCTTCGACATGGTGGAGAACCAGGATTATGCGGAGGTCGGGGATCTGGCTGCCTATAATCATCTGAGGGATCTTACCGCACTCGACCTTTCGGTTCCTTCCAATTATGAAGATGTTGCCGGGGTGCTGGATATTGAAAATTTCACCGATATGGCCATCACCCATATCTACGACAGAAATACCTCATTCTACCATAACCTGATGGCTTTTAAGCCTAAAGATTCAGGTAAATGGAAGTGGATACTGATGGACCTTGACCGCGGGTTTTTCAGTCCCACCAACCGCCTGATCAGTTCCTTTGCAGATCAGAACGTCTGGCCCCTGCCTGCGCTCATGAAGAATCCCGCCTATGTGTCTTATTTCGGGAAACGCCTGGCCGACCATCTGTATACAAGCTTTAATCCGATCAGGATGGAACAGTTCATAGATGTCCACCAGCAATTAATTGAAGCAGAAATCCCGGATCATGTCGAACGCTGGCTGGGAACCACTTCAAGGTATGGGAATGCCATGCCCTCGGTCGATTACTGGTACGACGAGATTGACAAGCTGAAGGCCTTTTCGGAATCACGGCCGGGTATTCTGCTGAACGACCTGGTCAATTACGGATTCTCCCCTTCATCCGATCTTTCCCTTTCTGTTTCCCCGCTTGAGGGTGGACTCCTGACCTTCAACGGGCTGGCCGTACCCGGGCCCGTCTGGAACGGTTCTTACCCGGAGGATCTTTCCATTGAACTTTCCGCCCTGGACAGGCCGGGTTATGATTTTATCGGCTGGATGGAAACAACGGAGAAGATAATTATAGAAAAAAATTCAGCATGGAAATACCTGGACGATGGGAGTGACCAGGGGAGTGCCTGGCGCAGTTCTTCATTCAATGATGATTCATGGGCCAGCGGCAACGGACAGCTGGGGTTTGGTGACGGGGATGAAAATACGCTGCTGGGTTTTGGTCCGGACAGCGAAAACAAATATGTGACCACTTATTTCAGGCGTTCGTTCCAGATCGGCCCGGAAGATGAAGCCTCAGGTGCATATTTCCTTTACCTGATGCGTGATGATGGAGCGATCGTCTATCTGAACGGGGAGGAAATCATTCGCTCCAACATGCCTGCCGGGGACCTGGACTATCTGACACTGGCTAGTTCGGGCGTGGGCGGGACGGATGAATCGGCATACCACCGCTATCCTGTTAACCCGTCCCTGCTGGTAAACGGGACCAATGTTCTGGCGGTTGAGCTGCATCAGTCCCAGGTAAGCAGCAGTGACCTGAGCTTTGACCTTGAACTGGCGGCATCTGTGGCAAATGAAGCAGCTTATCTGTCCGAATCCCGTGATTTATCCTTTACCCTTTCCGGAAACAGGTCACTTACAGCTGTTTACGAGGCCACGGGTGAATGCATCCTTCCCGCCGAAATTGCCGTGAACACCACGCTTTCGAAAGATTGCTCTCCGTACCTGGTTCAGGAAAATGTTGCCATATCCCGGAATGTGACCCTGACCATTGAGCCGGGCGTCACGGTGTATATGGCTCCCGGTACAAACATCATGGTTCAAGGAAAGCTGGTGGCCCGGGGGACAGCAGAGGAGGGAATCCGGATTGAAATGAATCCCGATTACCCCCTGGAATCCTGGGGTGCCC
>CAZVLG010000378.1:0-2708 GCA_964627835.1 uncultured Bacteroides sp. | reverse complement strand
GGGAATATATTCCTGGGACAAACCGAATCGCCCTTCATGATCAAGGCCTATCTTGAAAAAATGAATAAATCGGAGATGCTGCTGGTCATGTCAGGAGGCATGGCCACGCTTGCCGGAGGGGTGCTTGCCGTTTATATCAGTGTGCTTGGCGGCACCGACCCGGTTCAGCGCCTGATTTTTGCCAAACATCTCCTGGCAGCCTCCGTGATGGCCGCCCCAGGGGTCGTTGTTGTATCCAAGATACTGGTGCCACAAACCCAGGACGTGAGCAAGGTAATGAATATCCCCAGGGAAAACATCGGGAGCAATGTACTGGATGCCATATCCAAGGGTACCGGCGAGGGACTCCGGCTAGCGGTGAACGTGGCAGCGATGCTGCTGGTCTTTCTTGCGTTCATAGAAATGGCCAATTTCATTTTTCTGAAGATCGGGGACTGGACCAGCCTGAATGACTGGATCATGAAAATTACCCATGGACAGTATGATAAACTATCCCTGGAGTTTATACTCGGATATACTTTTGCACCGCTGATGTGGCTGGTGGGAGTGGCAAAGGAAGACATAACCCTTGTGGGAAGGCTTCTCGGAGAAAAAATAATTCTTACTGAATTTGTCGGATACCTGAGCCTGGCCGATCTGAAATCCGCCGGTGCCTTTGCCGAGACCAAATCGATCATCATGGCTACCTATATCCTCTGCGGTTTTGCAAATTTTGCTTCCATCGGCATACAGATCGGCGGAATCGGTTCCCTGGCGCCCGGGCAAAGAGTTTTGCTTTCCCGGTATGGATTCAGGGCCCTTCTTGCCGGGACCCTGGCATCCCTGCTGTCGGCAACCATCATAGGCATAATGCTCGGGTGAAGACATCTCCCGAATACCTTCATGCCATGGATCAAGCCGGGAAGATATGGGGAACGAAATCTGGAAGCAGGGGAACGTACCTCGAGGAATCCTGAACCGGCATGATCGTTCTCTGGATCATATCCCTGGGCCTCCTGATGGCATATATCCTGCGCATGTTGAGCTATATGCTCGGTTGGCGCCGGGTTGCCGGGGAATACTACAGAAAGGAAGCAGGAACCGGGACAATCTGCCCGGGTCCGGCATGCCCGGGCGTTTCCGTGGTTATCCCCGTGCGCGATGAAGAAACCGGCATTAGACTGCTCCTTGAGGATCTGGCAAGCCAGGATTATCCCATTGAAGCTTTTGAGGTCATCATTGTTGACGATCACTCCACGGATAGAACCAGGGATGTGGTCCGGTCCTTCCTTGACAGGCATCCGAATATCCGCCTGCTTTCAGCGGGCCCCGGGGAATCCGGGAAAAAAGATGCCCTGGACAGGGGCATAAAGGCCGCCAACCATCCACTTATCCTTAATACGGATGGGGATTGCAGGGTTCCAGCCCGTTGGCTGGCCGGAATGATTGCCCCCTTTTCAGACAGTGGACCGAGGATGAGGGTTGGGACCGTGATCTTCGAACCGGACCGGGGTTTCTTTCCTTCGATGCAATCCCTCGAATATTTCAGCCTCAGCGCGGTAAGTGCCGGGTCCGCGGGACTTAAAGATCCAATTCTCTGCAGTGCGGCAAACCTGGCCTATTACAGGAAGGATTACCTGGAGTTTGTTGAGAAGCAGGCAAAGGAATCGGAAAGCGGCGACGATATTTTTCTTTTACTCTGGCTGAAAAAAAAATATCCCGGATCCGTACGTTATTCAGTTTCCCCGGATTCGGCCGTTCGCACCAAACCTGCCGGAAATATGACCTCCTTTGCCATGCAACGGATGAGGTGGACGTCCAAAAGCCGTTATTACAGGGATTTTCATATGATCAGCACAGCCTTGCTGGTGTTTGGGCTGAACCTGCTGATGCTGGTCCTTCTGCTGGTTTTTCTCCTGGGTCCAATGCTCCAGGCAAGGCAGGACCTGATAATGTTGATGGGCATACTTTTCCTTGGCAAGTCTCTTACAGATCTTTTGTTCCTGTCACCTGTCCTGGGATTTTATGGCAAGATTCGCCTGCTCTGGTTTTTCCTGCCCATGGAAATCGTATATTTTATGTATGTTAGCCTTATAGGAGTAACCGGTCAGTTCTTTCCCTTTTCATGGAAGGGGAGAAAAATCCGGGTCATCAAACAAGTTAAAACGCTTGGGAAAGGAAAATGACAATACGGGCCGGGGCGGACCCGGAAGGCGGTTTATGAGGAATCCCCTGTCTGTGGGTGGACTCGTGATGATCCTGGTCGCATTTCTTGCCGGCCTGGCCGGGTACCTGATCATACCTGATAAGAGTCCCCAGGCCAATCAGCAACATCTTGAGATTGCAGCCCGCAAACCCGGATTCCACGTTTCCATGCTGAAAGTCAAAAAAAATGAACAGATACCGGTTAGGAACCTGCCCGGCAGGATGCTGTTCGGACAACGATCCCTCTACAGCTATATCCCATGCAAGGAGATACATTTCTTCGGAGACAGCCTGATACTGGATGAATTCGATGAGGAAGGAGCCGCTCTGATCGGGTTCAGGAAATTTCACCTTGTGGATGTGGTTTATTCACTGGATCCCGGGAGAAAAATGATAAACCGGGATGGGGATGTGATGGTCTTTCAGGATATTACCGGGCGGGAACACCGGGTAAGAAGAGAGGACCTTCAGGAGCAGATCCTCAATGATCATTTGCAGGACCGGCGGTTTTTTCTCGGAACGGA
>CAZVLG010000377.1:0-11779 GCA_964627835.1 uncultured Bacteroides sp. | reverse complement strand
GCAGAAAAGGCAGTTTGCTGAAATGCAATTCCCCAAGCTCTTCGGATCCATACCCGAAGACCTTGCTGTGCGCCGGGTTGCAATATTCAACGATGCCTTCCGGATTGAAAAGGCATATACAATCCTGCGAGCTCTCCAGGTAGGATTCGATCACCTCGGGAGGAAGGATGGTTGGATTTTTTTTTCTTTCGGGGGTCATACGGCTGCACCGGCTCAGGTCGTAAAAATATAAAAAACAATAACTTCTTCGTAAGGTTCTCCGGTGAAAAACAAAAAGACAGATCCGGTTTTACCGGCATGGTGGAATTGTGGTATGGATATCGGATATAATCGATATATTTATCAAAACAATACCATTGATATGATGCGGCTTTCGATTTCGATTTTATTCCTGTTCCTGTCTTCATCTGCTCTCTTTTCCCAGCACCTGGCGGCTTACCTCGACTACCGCAACCGTTTCTATGTCTTCGACCGGGGGAAGACCAAAGAACTTGAAAACTACAAGGTAATTTCATTCCAGGTGGGAGGGAACTGCATCGCTTATCAAAGTTACGGGAATGATCTGAAGGTCTACTATAAGGGCATGGTACGAACCCTGGAACACGTGGCCCCGACCGAATATACCGTAACGGATTTCCTGATGGGATATTCCATGTACAACGTGCTGAAGGTTTTTGACGACGGAGAAGTGAAGAATCTATGCAATTATACGAACGGATACATTGTGGAAGACAGCCTGATCGCCTATTATGACGAGGTTCAGCAGATCCTTAATGTTTATCATAACGGGGATACCCGAACCATTGAGGACGGCCTGCTTCAGTGGCCCATCCGGTCCTATGCATCAGGCGACAATATACTTGCCTACATCACCGAGTTTGATAATAAATTTAAAATCTATTACCGCGGGGAAGTGCAGGTTGTGGATGAGAATGTGCGTGAGACCGTCTACAAGGCCGGCCGTGACATAGTCGGTTTTATGAACCTTGCAACAAATGGCTTCATGGTATTTTACAAGGGGAAATATTTTGACCTTGAAGCCTTTGCTCCCCGGTCTTTCCAGATAGGTGACGAAATGATGGCCTATGTGAGTGATCAGGGGGATTTCAAAATTTTTGAGAACGGGGACTTGGTAACGATAAGTTCTTTCGAACCGGAGTTTTACCTGTTGACCGACAGCACCCTGGTATTCGTCGAGGACGGTTTCCTGAAAACCTGGTGCAATGGCCGGGTATATGAAGTTGAAAGGTATGTGCCCCAGGTTTTCAGGGTTTCGGAAAGGACCATTGCCTATATCGATGTGAATAAGCGGATCAAAGCTTTCAGCCACTGCGAGCCCATAAATATATCTTATGAGATGGTAAACAGCCTGGATATGATCCGGAACCTTATCATTTACAATGTAGGCGTAAATACCACAAAGATCTGGTACAACGGGAAGGTTTATTGGCCGGGAGCTTCTGCTTATTGACGATGTACTGGTTGGAAACCCCTCAGGAGATCTTGGTATAATCCGAATCCTTGGTTTTTTCCTTCATATCAAACTGCTTCTCCTCGGTTGAAAGTCCCACATAGTTCACCAGGATCACGATAAAGGAGGCGATACCGGATATGGAAAGCAGGATGATGAACAGTTCACCGAAAGGAACCAGGAAATACATCGCCACAATGATCAGGGCGACCCATACACCGGCACACCAGGGACAGGTGATAATTTCCTTTATAACGTAGAACACGTAAAGTCTCTGGTGGGTCCGGAAAAAATCCCTGAAGAGTTTGAATATTTTATCGAAGACCAAAATACGCGTAAGCCGGTAGGTTGCCAGTACCATCAGGGTGATATTGCCGACGGTAAAATCCTCTCGAGTGGTCCCGTTCCTTTCAAGGAGCAATCCCAGTCCCACAAGACATGTGATGAAAAAAACGGTTACCCAGAAATTCCAGGTTTTCTGCTGATCATTGGGTTTATCAGGTATGTTTTCCATGACTTGGGCCGGATGGGTTATGCACCGAAAATACTAAAAAACTTTATTTCATGCCCAGTTTTCCCCCCGATTCCAGGATTTCGATCGCCTCCTTAAGCCTTCTTTGCCTGGTTTCTTCCTTTTTCGCGGCCATGATCCAGCCGAGGTACTGGACCTTGTAGGAAGGGGCCAGGGCATTGAATGTCTCTTCAGCTTTTGGATTTTCCCTGAGTGCCTGCCTGAAATAATCGGGGGTTTCTGGGAACATCCGGTCCGGCTTGGGATCTTCCCCCATTTCGGGCAGGAGGCCATTCTTTTTTGCGAAATCATACGGTTCCATTCCCCGGGGAGTCATTTTTCCCTCGGCAATCATTTTTTCCACCCTTCTCACATTATGTTTTGACCAGGTGCTTTTCGGCTTGCGGGTGGTGTATTTCTGCATGTACCGTTCGTTGTCAAGCCGTTGGACAAGGCTGTCGATCCACCCGAAACAGAGGGCTTCCTCCACTGCATCGTTATAAGGGATCGAAGGTTTACCCGTATGCTTCTTGTAATAGATGAGCCAGATATGGGATTCGCTGGCATGATTTTTTTCAAGCCATTTACGCCAGGCTTTCCTGTCAGGCAGATATATGGATGATTCAGACATGGGGTCGGTAAGGAAAATTGCAATTTAATAACAATACTAATTTCTAAAAGCATAATTTTGCAGGATTGAAGGATCATTCACCGCCAACATCCATGGAATTAATCAAATTTCTCCAGGCCTGCATCACACCCGTTGCCCTGATTTCGGGGGTGGGACTTTTACTGCTAACCATTACCAACCGTCTTGGACGGACCATTGACCGGATAAGGCAGCTGGTATACGAACTGGATGAGGGAGAGGCACAAAAACGACGGGAAAAAGAAACGGAAATAAAAATCCTTTACAAACGGAGCAAGTACCTTCGGAGCTCCATCGCCGCCATGGTGATATCGGTGATCTCGAGCAGCCTCATTATTCCCAACCTGTTTTTCATGACCTTGCTGGAGATTGACCTGAGGATCATCGGTTATCCCCTTTTTGTCATTTCGATCCTGTCTATCCTGGTTTCGGCGATCTATTTTTTTATTGACGTACGCCTGACCCTTCATGCGCTGAAGCTTGAAATCAGGGAGTATTTGTGATGGCAGGGCCACTCATTCAAAAATGCACTGTTTGACCGACTCGATGAACATCTGCCATGTGGGGTCGTATTTTATATTTTCAGTTTGTTTCATGAGGATGCAGATGACCTGCTCCTGAGGGTCTGCAGCATACTGTGTGTTGAAATAACCGCCCCAGCTGAAGGTTCCGGCACTCAAGCGGCCATCCTGTAATCCGCCCTTTTCGGTAAGTACCTCAAATGCAAGGCCGTAATAGACATCCGTATCCTTCCAGACCCCGGGAAAATGATTGCTCATAATGGTGTCGATCGTGGATTCTTTTATAATCCTTGTACCGTTCAACTCCCCTCCGTTGAGATACATTTGAAGGAACAAAGCATAGTCCCGCGCAGTGCTGCATAGTCCCGCGCCTCCCGAAAAGAAAGTCCCGGCACCTTTTACCGGGTAATCCGGGTCGTAAAATGTTTCAGGAAAAGGAACCCATTCCCCGTTCACCCTGGTCTGGACAGTAACCAGCCTGTCCTGGAGCTGTTCCGGGAGGTAAAACCAGGTATCCTCCATGCCAAGCGGGTCAAAAATTCTTGTTCTCAGGAACTTGTCAAGGCTCATACCGGAGATTAGTTCTACGAGATATCCCAGGACATCCTGTCCTTCGCTGTATGTAAACCTTTCCCCGGGATCCTGGTGGAGGGGGAGGACTGCAAGCTTATTTATATTATCGGCAAGGTATACTTCTTCCGTGGTGTACAGGTCAACGATGCCGGCTTTCTGGTAGATCATCCGGAACCGATCGTCATCATCTATCATTCCGTAACCGATCCCGGAGGTATGCGTCAGTAGATGCCGTATGGTGATGGAGGCTTTTGCCGGTACAGTGGTGTAGCTTGTGTCTTCCGGGTGGAATGTTTCCAGTACCTGCGGATCCATGAATTCCGGGATGAATCTGGAGATGGGGTCATCGAGGCTGAATTTTCCTTCTTCCCACAGCATCATGACGGCCGTGGCAGTGATGGCTTTGCTCTGGGAGGCGATCCTGAATATGTCATCACGCTGCATGGCCCGTCCGTTCGTATTGTCTGACATCCCGAAGGCCTTATGGTAAATGATCTTGCCCTGGCGGGCCAATAATGCTACCATTCCGGGTACTTCACCCTCATCCACGGCTTTTATGCACATGGAATCGATATTTGCCAGGCACTCAGCTGAAATACCGGTGCTTTCTGGGGGGACTTCCGGCAGTGCGGAATTTTGGTTGGGTCCCGTTGAACAGGCAACCAGGAGGCCTGTTATTAGGGCAAGCGAGGCAATGGTTTTTCTCATTATCTTGGTGTAATCTTGGTTATAGGATTGCCTCTAAGTTAAAGTTTCCTGTCATGATCATGGGGGAAGTGAGCGTATAAAAAGCCATATAAGGACAGCATGTAACTATTACCTAACACGCGTAGGATACATGTGTAACAATACTCGAGTTGCGAGAAATAGAAAAGAAATGCGATGCCAGGATCAGAGGTTCCGGGGATCCGATATGTTCGTATAAAAAAACCCCGCCAGGGCGGGGTGAGGATTACATATCTTCTCCCTCCTCAACTGCAGCTGCTTCCGTTGTATCAGCTTCTTCGGCTTCCACTGGTTGAACCTCCTCGGTTTCAGCTGGTTGAACTTCTTCGGTTTCAGTTTGTTGAGCATCTTTGGGGGTCGACTTACAGGAAGAAAAGCAAAATGCCCCGATTGCCAGAAGTAAAATAAGAACAGATTTTTTCATTTTAATTTGGTATTAATTTTTCACCGGTTAAAACATACTAATTATTATTGGTCACTTTGTTCAATGCTTCTTTAAGGTATATGTTCGTTCCGCTATATGCCGGACCGAACAGCATATAAAGATATTATTTATTCTGATTCCCTGCAAATAAATTACGTCAAAGTAATTTACTCCCATTTTCATCTACGCGAAATACATGGAATACGGTAATTACGAAATAAAAAAAAATAAGCTTAATCACTCTTATGGGAATATACAGGCATTTACTAACAAAATCTGCAATGTTGTGTCAAGACCAAGAAATTGAGGGAAGCTTACTCGATTTCCTATGAATCCATTGAGAAAAGCGATCAGGTTTTCATCCGGATATCAATCCGGGAGGGCCTTACCTGAATGGGATGTACGGCCCCCGATCTGAAAGTCACGGGGGAGACTGCAGGGGATGTGTTCCGGTGCTTCGAGACCATTATCGAACCCCAGTTGAAAGACAAGGATATTTTGAGTATTCATAATTGACGGAACCAAATGGTCAGGCATTGAACTTTTTGAACAACCGACGATCCGGACTGATTCAAAATTGTTGATACAGGTTACCCGGAGTGTGCCGGTCCCTGAAATGGCCGACTAGAGCCTTCTATCCCTGAACGATGTCTACCTCCTGTCAAAGGATAGATGCACCGACCTGATCAACATAAAGCTCATGAGAACCGGAGGCATCATGATGGAATCCATGCACATAAATTCCGTCGCAAGGATATATGCCATGGTGCGATGCATGGGCGAACCCACGTGCCCCGCCGCCACTGAGTATCAGCCCCTTCCTGTATTTCTTGCCCGTACCGAAAATTGCATCGATGATTTTCATCACGACGGATATTCAATTTCCAGAATTAAGCTGAGACCCGTTTCCTGGTTTGGGGGCCATCTCGATCCTGGTCCGGGGCAGGCTTTCCGGGTAGTTTTCCTGGAGAAAGCCGATGAGTTTTTCCCGGACGTGCACCCTCAGGTCGAAAGCGGTGGGAGAGTCGGCCGCGCTCATCAGTGCCCGGATCTCCAAAGAGTGGTCCGTTGCGTTGGTAACCTGCATTATATGGGTTTTCCGGTCCCACAGATCGGTGTTCTCAAGGATCCGGGTGAACTCCTTCCTGAGTTCATCGACGGGAACCTGGTAATCCGTATAAATAAAAACGGTGCCCAGAATGTCGGCAGAGACCCTGGTCCAGTTCTGGAAAGGCTTTTCGATGAAATAGGTGGAGGGCACTATCAACCTCCTTTTATCCCACAACCGGACAACTACATAGGTAAGGGTGATTTCTTCGATCTTGCCCCATTCGTTCTCGATGATCACCACGTCGTCGATCCGGATCGGCTGGGTCAGGGCGATCTGGAACCCGGCCAGGATGGACCCCAGCAGCTTCTGGGCGGCAAAACCCAGGATGATCCCGGCAATCCCGGCCGAAGCAAAAAGGCTGACCCCGATGCGCTTGATGCTGTCAAAGGTCATCAGTGCCACGGCGATGGCGATCAGGATGATGATGAAGATGATGATCTGCTCCAGGATCCGGAACTGGGTGTAGACCTTCCTGGCCTGAAGGTTGTCCTTTTCGGACAGGTCGTATTGCCTCAGGATGAGTACCCGGGACATGTTGATCGCGCGGATCAGGAGCCAGGTTACGCAGCATATGATGGCAACCGATATGAAATGGCCGACAAACGGGACGGTCTCCTTCCAGGAAGTGAAAAGTCCCTGCAGAATGATAAAATCAATCAGGAGGGTTAATGCAAGGAAGGGGTAACGGAATTTTTTCCAGGCAATCTTTCCGGTGGTATCCGGTGATTCCCTGATACGGTTGAACAGCCAGGCCAGCAGGAAATAAACCGCCAGGCTGAAGACGACGATGGAAACGGACAGGATCCAACCTGAGAGAAGGGTGTTTCCCGTATCCAGCCATTTGTTGAAGATGCGTTCCAGAACCGGGCTCATGGGGCAAAGGTAAGAAGAATATCCATTTCTCTAAAAGGAACCCAACTCAGCGATGGCCTTTTTAAGCACTATCGCAGATTTTTTGAGCGCCTGCATTTCCTCTTCCGGAAGCTTGCTCCTCAGGATGGTATGGGCCCCTTCGTGCGATACCAGGCAGGGCACGCTAAGACAAACATCATCCAGTCCGAACTCCCCTTCCAGGAGGGTGGACACGGAGAGAACGCTGTCCTGTCCGCGGAGGACGGACCCGACGATCCGGACCAGGGCAAGCGCGACCGCATAATAAGTGGCTCCCTTGTATCCGATGATGTGATAGGCCGAATCCCTGACGCTGGCTTCGATCCTTAGCTTTTCCTCCGCCCAGTTCTCCGATTTCAGGCATGTGGGACAATAACTGTCGATCGACATCCCAGCCACATGAGCCATGGACCAAGCTACGAATTCGCTGTCGCCGTGCTCTCCCAGCACATAGGCATGGACGTTGTGAACGTCCACCCCGCAGTACGCGCTCAGCAGGTGCCTCAGCCGGGCGGAGTCCAGCACGGTTCCCGACCCGATGATCCGGTTCCTGGGCCACCTGGAATGCTTCAGGGCGACATAGCTGAGCACATCCACGGGATTGCTGACTACGATTACAATTCCTCCCGAATCCTGCTTTACGATATCATCCATGATGCTTCGGATGATCGATGCGTTCCTGCGGAGCAGGTCTAGCCGGGTTTCTCCCGGTTTCTGCGCTGCCCCGGCTGTTATGACGATTACACCGGCATCCGAATAATCCGAAGGATCCCCGGCCTTTATCGAAACCGTGGGGAAAAAAGGCTGTCCGTGCACCAGGTCGAGCGCCTGCCCCCTGACCAGGTCCTCGTTCCTGTCTATGAGTACTATATCATCTGCCAGCCCGCTCTGGGCCAGGGCGAAGGCATGCGTCGATCCGACGTCCCCGGCACCCACGATCACGACCTTGCGCCTCGATGTCCTGCTTTGTGTTTTCATACCATTTTATTTTTACTCCCAAAATAAAAAACCCTGCACTGCCGTGCAAGGTTTTTTTATTCAGTCGGGGTGGGCAGATTCGAACTGCCGACCCCGCGCCCCCCAGACGCGTACTCTAACCTGACTGAGCTACACCCCGATGAAGGCATGGGTTTGGGTGTGGGTGTGGGTGTGGTGTGGGAGTGGGTGTGGTGTGAGTGTGAGTGTGAGTGTGGGTGGGGGATTTGGGTTTGCAAATATATGAAATCCGGATCAAATATTAAAGTCCCTTTTCACTCAGGTAGCGCTCTGCATCGATAGCTGCCATACAACCGGACCCGGCTGCGGTAACCGCCTGGCGGTAATGGGAATCCTGAACATCCCCGCAGGCGAATACACCTTCGAGATTCGTTTTGGAGGTTCCGGGTATGGTCTGGATGTAACCGACTTCATCCGTCTTAAGGTATTCGGTGAAAATATCCGAATTGGGCTTGTGGCCGATGGCAAGGAAAAACCCCTGTACCGGTAGGGTATAGTCTTTACCTGTCTTTTTATTGTGGACGATGACACCGTCAACGTTTTCCTTGCCCACAACTTCTTTCGGGAGGTGTTCAAAAAGGATCTCGATGTTTTCGGTGTTCTGGACTCTTTCGGCCATGATCTTGGAGGCCCTGAAGACATCCCTTCTGACCAGCATATAGACCTTGTTGCACAGGCCGGAAAGGTAAAGCGCCTCTTCGCAGGCCGAGTCACCCCCGCCGACAACCGCAACATCCTGCCCCTTGTAAAAGAACCCGTCACAGGTGGCGCAGGCGGAAACCCCGTAGCCCATGAACTTCTGCTCCGATTCCAGTCCCAGGTACCTGGCCGTTGCCCCGGTGGCAATGATTACCGTGTCTGCCTCAATGATTTGTTTGTCATCAATAGTGATCCGGTAGGGTTTTTTCGAAAGATCGGCTGCGGTCGCAATTCCCCAGCGGGTGTCGGTGCCAAAACGTTCGGCCTGTTTCTTCAGGTCTTCCATCATCACCGGACCGGAAATCCCATCCGGGTAACCCGGGAAGTTCTCGACATCCGTCGTGGTGGTCAGCTGCCCGCCCGGCTGCAATCCCTCGTAAAGCACCGGTTTCAGGTTGGCGCGTGCAGCGTAAATGGCGGCCGTGTAGCCCGCCGGGCCCGAACCAATGATCAGGCAGCGTTGTTTTTCCACCTCTCCTTCAGGGGTGGTTTTTGCCTGGTTGTCTTCCAGGTTATCCATCGATTTAAATAATTCCATTTGATTGTCTGTAAAATGTTATTGAAATATGCTTTTTACGAGACAGTAATTTTGCCGCGCTAAATTAACGATTGTATGGCATAAAACAATAAACAATACCTTTTGCTTAAAACTGTTAATTTTGCACATATTTAACTGTATTAATCTGACATTCCGTCACGAGATGAAGATCAACCTTGTCAGGAACGGCATTTTCCCGATAACCAGATCGGCCGGTGGGGGAGAGACCGGGGGAGCACCGGCCACGGGTTATGGCTTCCCGGGAACCCTTCAGGGGGAAGGAAAGCTGGCAGGAATCCCCGTGATATTTATACGAACCAGCGGATGCAACCTTCGCTGCACCTGGACCACGGCAGACGGAGAGATCAGCATCTGCGATACTCCCTATGCTTCCCATTACCCCGATGAGGTTGAGGCCTGGGAGACAGCGGACATTGTATCGACCGTTCGTGCCAATCTGGGACCGATCAGGCATGTCGTGATCTCGGGAGGGGAACCGACCATTCAGCCCGGGCCCCTCACGGAGCTGGCGAAGCGGCTAAAAAAGGAGATGGAGGTGCACATCACCCTTGAGACCAACGGGGTGCTTTATGTGCCGGAACTGACTACCTATGTGGATCTTTTTTCGATATCCCCGAAACTGAAAAGCTCGGAACCGGACAGCAAGAAAAATAAAAAGCTGGACGTCCCGGTTGAGGGAAATTACATCCGTGACCACCGGAAGTTCCGCGTCAATACGGATACCCTGCAGAAATACATCAATGCCTGCATGAACTTCGGCTCCTATTACGGGGAGCGGCCCGGATCCGCACCGGAGCGGAAAACGAACAAGGATTTCCAGTTGAAGTTCGTGATCACCGGGGAGGAGGATATGGATGAGATCAGGCGGGATTTCCTCGAACCACTTTCCTTTGTGAACAATGACGATGTGTTGCTGATGCCTGTCGGCGGTACCCCGGAACTCCTTAAAAGAACCACGGACCTGGCTGCACGCCTTGCCATCCGGAACGGCTACCGCTTCACCCCCCGGCTGCAGATCGACCTCTGGGGCGATACCGCCGGGACCTGAAAACGGGCATGATCAACAAAGGAGCCTTCATCTGTGTTATTTGCACAGATGTCAGCGACGTGTTGATCATGCCTGTTTTTGCTTAAAATATAAAAAGGAAGGGATACCAGTTGAGCCACATCGGGAAGCGATGTAGTGGCGAAATGAGATCCCTTCCTTTTCCTACCCGGTCACGATCTTCGGATGCTCCTTGGGATAAACCCCGTCCTTGAGTTTCTTTGCTACCTCGGTGAAAGCCTTGATCGTATAGTCCACATCATCAAGCGTATGCACGGCCGTGGGAATGATCCTCAGCATGATCACGCCCCTGGGCACCACCGGGTAGACCACCATGGAGCAGAACACCTTGTAGTTCTCCCTCAGGTCGGCGATCACGTTGGTTGCCTCGGTGAGCCCGCCCTGGAGAAATACCGGCGTAACGGGTGATTCGGTCACTCCGAGGTTGAATCCGTTCTTTCTCAATCCGTCCTGCAGGGCCTTGACGATTTTCCAGAGGTTTTCTTTCAGCTCGGGCTGGGTTTTCAGGAGTTCCAGGCGTTTCATGGCCCCGATCACGAGCGGCATGGGGAGGGACTTGGCAAAAACCTGGGAACGCATGTTATACATAAGGAAATCAATGACGTCCTTTTCGCCGGCAACGAATGCCCCGATGGATGCCATGGATTTCGCGAAGGTTGAAAAGTATACATCGATCTGATCCTGTACGCCAAAATGTTCGCCGGTGCCGGCCCCGGTCTTCCCCATGGTGCCGAATCCATGGGCGTCATCGACGAGGAGTTTGAATTCAAATTTTTTCTTCAGGGCAACGATCTTGTCCAGGGCCCCCAGGTCCCCGACCATGCCGAATACCCCTTCGGTGATGACCAGCACGCCCCCGCAGGTTTTCTCGGCAAGACGTGTGGCCCGTTCAAGCTGTTTTTCAAGGTTGGCAATATCGTTATGGGGGTATACGTAACGCTTGCCCATATGCATCCTCAGTCCGTCCAGGATACAGGCATGGGAATCGGAATCGTAGCAGACCACATCGTTTCTTGTAAGGAGGGAATCGATGATGGAAGTCATCCCCTGGTAACCGTAGTTCAGCAGGTAGGCGGATTCCTTCCCGACAAAATCGGCCAGTTGCTGTTCGAGCTTTTCATGCATGGTAGTTTGCCCGGACATCATTCGGGCCCCCATGGGGTATGCAAGTCCCCATTCGGCAGCGGCCTCGGCGTCTGCCTTGCGCACTTCCGGGTGGTTTCCCAGTCCCAGGTAATTGTTAAGGCTCCAGTTCAGAACCTCGCTTCCCCTGAATTTCATTCGGGGACCCAGTTCTCCTTCGAGCCTGGGAAACAGGAAGTATCCGTGCCCGAGCTGCTGGTGCTGTCCAAGGGGACCCCTGTTCTTTTTGATTTTGTCAAATAAATCCACGATGCTGAGTTTTTAGTTATTATGCAGACAAAATTATATTTTTTTAATTTCCCGGAAAACAGAAAAATAATCATCTGTGAAAAATCGTTGCATCATAAAATATTAAGTGTTTCGTTTTCAATTACAATCATAATAATGTATTTTTGCACGATGTTTTTGAGCAGGGTATATAGTATCTTATTGTTTTTCA
>CAZVLG010000376.1:0-10958 GCA_964627835.1 uncultured Bacteroides sp. | reverse complement strand
ATCCATGTACAAATACCTCATTGCAGGATCGATCATCCTGCTTATCCAGGGGAACATCCTGGCACAGCAGCCCTTTCAGGGCCTTGTTATTAAAAGATTCGACCGGTTTGAACGAGGGGATACCGTCAATATCTATGGTTTTAAAGAACGATCAGGGGAAGAATCCTACCTGGTCCGCTGCGGGTTCGCGGATAAGTACATTTCCTCGGATAAAATCCGTTTGCTGGACGAAAACCTGGGATTCTGGCAGAGGGTCTGGCTAGAAAACCAGGCATCCCATATCCGCACAACCGGCTGGCAGGATGACCTGCGCATGGCACTGAAAAATGATTTCTACGAGTATGCATCGCAAATGGAGATCAATGGACTGGTCTTCCGGGACGAATACCTGGAAGACTACCTCAGGCAGCTTGTTTACATCATCCACCCGCAGGCTCTGATGAAGGGGGACCCTGCCCGGCTGAACATCCTGATGATAAAGGCCAATAAACCCGAATCCTTTGTATTCAATAACGGTACCATCGTGATCACTACTGGACAGATCGCAAGAACCAATACAGAGAAGGAATTGTTGACCCTCCTGGCCGAACTAACGGCCCATATCGTGCTGGATCACAACCTGATGAATCTTAACTACGAGATCCACAGCCAGCGCTCGGCAGAATTCTGGTCCACCTTCGCCACCCTCGCCTCGGCCGTAGCCATGGAAATTTCCAATCTTAGATATGGCACTTATTTCAATGTTGGGGATGTGGTGCTCGCCGGATTGACAAGCGCAGCCATATCGGATGCCATCCTCTTGTCTGCCGGTGCCAACTTCAGCGACGAGCAACAGCGTGAAGCCAGAACACTGAGCAGGGATTTCATCGCAGGCCTTGAAAGCAATGGTTCCTTTGAATACCTGCCGGACAAGGAATACATGATCAACATTTCCTCCGTACTCTCGCTTACTGCCTGGCAGGAATACCATCATAACAATTATGACCAGTCCATGTTCTTTATGGAACGGGTTTTCGATCTTGGCATCGCCAGCGAGGAGGATTACCTGCTTTTGGCCAAACTGACCCGTACACTCTCGAATACCTATGAAAGCAACATGGAAGCGCTCAGGCTGATCAATACTGCACTTGCCATGAATGATTTTGGCTTCGTGGAGGCACTTGCCGAGAAAGGCCTCCTGCTGATCCGCCTGGGCGAAGTAGACCAGGCAAGGGAGGTTTTTGAGGAATACAAGGCAGTCGTTTCAGAAATGCCCGATATGCTACCCGGAAGGGACGCTACCTGGGCCAACCGTATGCTCATCAAATGCGACCAGCTGATGCTGAAGCGCTGACCGTTCAGGATTCTTACCGGCCTCAGAAACCTGGTCAGCATAGTGGTTCACCATCCTCCAGCAATCAGCCTTCAACCGGTTGACCAGGTCGTCGAGAGCGGAGCAACGGTCGTATTCAGGGTGGAAGCCGAAGGGGAGGATGCCCTCTCCTATGAATGGGTCCATGAGACCGTTCTGACCACACCGGACTCCAGTGTTTTCACGATTGAAAATGTAAGGGCTGATGATGAGGGACCGGTTTACTGCATCGTAAAATCCTTGTATTGTGAAAATATATCTGAATCGGCGTTCCTGACCGTGATCGAAGAACCTCTGGGCATTGCACCCGGGGGAAATATCCCGGAGATTGGGATTTATCCGAATCCGGCCAGTAATGTTCTGAACCTTATCTACCCGTTCCGGGAAGAATATGCCATCCGGATCTACACGGTGGGGGGACAACTGGAATCCGAGTTCCTCAACAGGGAAGTGCTGGATATCAGCCACCTGGAGCCCGGCCCTTATATCATTAGCATACAAAACTCACATCGGACTCATCTTTTCAGGGACTGGTTGTTAATAACGCGGTAAGCCCGCACCGCCCATACCTATTTCTTATTATTCTTATCTTGCATAGCCCGTAATAAGTTTTTCAATGAAACCTGTTCCTGCCAGATCCTGGATGCGAACCTGGTGGCTTGTTGCCGCCTTTATGGCAGTGAAGCTCATTCTGCATTTTACGACCAATACCATTTACGAGCTCCATCGGGATGCATTCATGTATATCGATCTTGGGAAGCACCTGGCCTGGGGATACCATTCCGTGCCTCCTTCCATCGCCGTATTTGCCAATATCTCCAGGTTCCTGCTCGGAGACAACACCTTTGCCATCCGTTTCTTCCCCGCCATTATCGGGGCCATTTCCCTGATGCTGATCGGCATCATGGTGAAAGAGGCAGGAGGCGGGAAATGGGCCCAGGCTTTTGCGCTGATGGCATTTCTGCTGGCTCCTGCATTCCTGCGCAGCAACAGCCTGTTCCAGCCGGTATCCTTCAACCAGTTCTACTGGCTGCTTCTGGCATTCCTGCTGTTCAGGCTGATCCGGACGGAAAAAGGGGTTTACTGGTATTTTGTGGGAATGGTTGCGGGACTCGCATTCCTGAACAAGTACTCGGTGGTTTTCTTTCTGGCAGGGATCGTGGTGGCCGTGCTGGCCACACCCCTAAGGAAATGGCTGCGGACCCCCCTGCCCTATATCTCCGCCGGCATTGCCCTGCTTATCGCCCTTCCCAACCTGGTCTGGCAGTACAGGAACAGCTGGCCCGTGATCCAGCACATGGAAGAGCTGGCCCGCACACAGCTTGTCCATGTACGAACCGACATCTTCCTGACGGAACAGATAATGATGTTCCTTCCGGTATTCGTCCTGTGGGTCCTGGGACTGGTCTATGCAGGCTTCCTTAATCAGGGGAGGCAGTACCGCGCCTTTGCCTGGATTTACCTGACCCTGGTCCTGCTGCTGCTGCTTTTCAGCGGCAAACATTATTATACCATTGGCGTGTATTCCTGCCTGTTTGTGTTCGGGGGACTCTTCGTTGAGACCTTTCTCATAAAGAAACTGGCCTGGTTGAAATACCTGATCATCGCATTCGCCCTCACAGGATCCTTTTTTCTCGCCCCAATCAGCATGCCTGTACTTAAACCGGAGGCTTTCATTGAATTCTATAAGGACACACCGATGGAAAAGTCCTTCCGCTGGGAGGACGGAAAATACTATGACCTGCCGCAGGATTATGCGGATATGATCGGCTGGCAGGAACTCGCCGCGCTTGTAGGGGAAACTTTTACATCCCTCACGCCGGAAGAGCAGGAACATTGTGCGATATTTGCCAACAACTACGGCGAGGCTGGTTCGGTTAATTTTTACGGGACTCCTTACGGTTTGCCTCAGGTGGTCAGCTACAACGACAGTTATCTGTTCTGGGCCCCTGACAGTGTCGATGCAGACTTCCTGATAAAAATCGGCGACAGCGACAACCTGGAGGAACTCTACGATCATGTGGAGGTTGTCGCAAGACTCAGCACACCGCACGCCAGGCAGTATGGCACGCCTGTTTATCTCTGCAAGGGACAGAAGATCGATGTCAATACTTTCTACCAGCAGGAATTGAAGGAAAGACGTCAGCGCTACAAGACCCGCGTAAGGAATTAATTCGTAATTTTATCCTGCAATCATTTTTAAACCACGCCCATGAACCCGAAGAAATCCGTCGAGGTCCTGGAGGGACAGATATTAAAACTTGAGGCAAAGGATTTTGACCTGAATGCCTGGAAGAATTACACAGCCCTGCTTCTTGAAAGGATATTTGGCGGCCAGAGCAAAAAGATCGAAGCCATCCAGAAGATAAAGTACGATCAGGGGAGCTGGGTCCTGAGGGACGAGACCGGTTACACCAACTCAATGAAGGCCTGCAAAAAGCTTGGCAGGGAGGTCCTGAAAGAAGCCATTGTGGAACTGGAAACCTTCGGTATGCCGGAAGAAAGTCCCGATACCATCCCCTTTGAAATAATTCTGAACGCCCTGAAGGATGAACTGACCGGTTCACAGTTCAGGGAGATTCGAAAAGCCGTTGGAGAAAAAGGCGCCAATGAGGACCGGAAGAAAATACTGAGCGCCAAGTTGCAGGGATACGGATCGGATGCAGCCTGGGCCATCGTGGCCAATATTCTTTCAGAAGACCGGATTGCGGAAAAGTTGAAGGAACAGAACTAATCCCAGCACCAGCATATGAAATCCTTCTCACTCTCTCTAAGGCAAACGGCATGCCTGCTGTTGATGCTCATGCTGAGCTTATCGTATTCGGAGGCCCAGCAAAACCGGGGATCCCAGGATCATATGAAAATCTTCCATTTCCACAATGCTTACTATGACAATGTTATCGATACGGCCGGGAACATCCTGTTCGATGAAAACTGGAGCATTCTGATGCGGGCTGAAGAATGTGGTAAATTTCTGGGCATCAGAATGGTCAACGATACTTCCGGGGACCACCCCTCACAATTCGATGGACTTCCTGCTGAGTTTGCCCTGCTGTCACCGGATGGCAGCAAGACCATCCTGCCATACAGGGAAATCGGCGGCATTCACGAGGAATACATGGCCGCGCGAACCGATGAGGGATGGGGAGTTGTCGACTGTGCAAAGAAATGGATCATCCAGCCCTCCCTCGGGGCCGCACCCCTGCTGTATGACAAACATATCCTGATCACGGAATATGTGGTCGATACCGCTTCCGAAGATTATCCTTCGATCCGGCGATACCTGGGACTGGCCGATTATTCCGGCAGAATGCTTGCCCCGGCTGAGTATACAGCTGCCTATGCGCTTGACTGGTGGGAAAAAACATACTTCGTACTTATGAAAAATGCCTTCAGCAGCCTTGTTGACGACATGGGCCAGGTAGTCATTCCCCCCGGAAAGTACTATATCTTTCCCTCCATCTCAGATGAGAGTGTCTGGGTGATATCCGAAAGCATGAGGAAAGTGTATTACCCCGCCACGGATGAATGGATCACCGAAAACCCGGATGTGCTTACCCGGGGATTGTTCGGCTGCCAGGACGGCCTGTCCATTGACCTTGACGAGGATGGATATGACTGGATGACCTGGAAAAACCCGGATGGCTCCATCAGGCTGTATGCCTCTCCGGACCATATGCGAGTAAGCTTTGCGCATCCCTTCCTCCGGATCCGCAAGTATGACAAATACGGTGTCGTTACCAGAGCAGGCAGGGTCCTTCTCCCTTGCATTTACGATAACATCTTCCAGTCATACCCTCCCTCTTATGCGGAAAGCTACTGGAACCAATGCGTGTTTGACGGAACCCTGTCCGTGGAACTGAACGGGGCCTGGGGACTTGTGGATACTTCGGGGAATTACCTGACCCACATGATCTATGATGGCCTGCAGGGTGCCTCGGAAGGCATCGTGGCGGCAGAAGTGGGAGGAAAAACAGGATTCATCGATGTCCACGGGAATAAAATAATCCCGTTTGTATTTGACTGGACGGATGAACCCTGGGAGCATGGCATCGGGAAAGCCTATCTTATGGAATCCCCCTTCCTGATGAACAGGCAGGGCAGGATTCTTGCCTGCGAAACCGGAGCAGAGGGGACGGTTACAATGGAAATGCTCGGGGATCGTGAGCCGCTTACATCGCTGGAGGAGAGGTTCCGGGACCTTCTCGATGAGGTCGGAGGATTGCCGGATGAGGTGGCATGGGTCAACCTGATGGATGCGGGCCTTACCTCAGTCCCCCAACAAATCAAGCGATTCCGGAACCTGGAAAACCTGGACCTTACAAATAATTATATATCCCGTATACATTTTGAGCTGGCTGTTTTTAAGGATCTTGAGTTTATTGACCTGTCCTATAATCTGTTTGAGGAATTTCCGCAGGAGTTGCTGGATATACCGGCTCTTTCCATCCTTCTTATGGAAGAAAACAGCCTTGGGCAACTGCCCCCTGCATTATTCACCCACCCGAACCTGACTGAGATACATCTTGCCGGAAACCGGATTAAAGCATTCCCGGAACTGCCTTCAAGGAACAAGAATATTGAATCCCTGAACCTGCAGAATAACCTGATTGATTCCCTCCCTCCATCCATCGGCAACCTGGCCGCCCTGAAATACCTTCACCTTTCAGGCAACCAGATCAGGGAGCTTCCACCTGAAATAGGCCGGATGAAAAATCTTGTATTCCTGGTCCTGGATGGGAACCAGCTGGAGCATCTGCCGCAGGATCTCTCGGGATTAAAATCCCTGCACACCATCAATCTCAGCAATAACAGGCTGAGTACGATCCCGGAAAGCCTGCTGGGGCTCAAGAGCCTCAATCGGATTCAGATAAAGGGAAACCCGATCCCCGAGGAGGAAATCAACCGGATCCTTGAGTCAAGACCCGATCTGACCATTGACTGAAATCCCGACTTGGCAGTTGGCCGAAATCCCTACCCGGTTATCGGGCTCATTACCGATCATCTGCTCATTGGCTGAATTCCCGATCCAACATGTTGTCGATTCCCGGGCCATCGATGGGCTTAATTCCTCACCTGAAAAATGAATGAGATCACGATCCCGTATTTCGCTTCATTCCTGGTCCGAAAACCGGCCGGAAATAGTCGTTCCTGGGAATCTGGTACATATTACGGTTCATTTCACTAATTTTGCAGCCTGATCATGCAGGCATGCGTCCATAAATTATGAAAAGAGTTGTTGTTGGACTTTCAGGAGGAGTCGATTCCAGTGTTGCTGCTTATCTCCTCAAAGAGCAGGGATATGAGGTAATAGGTGTATTCATGATTAACTGGCATGATAAAACCGGAACCCTCGAAGGCGATTGCCCATGGAAGGACGATCTCGTATTCGCACAGCTCGTGGCAAGGAAACTCGGCATTGAATTTCATAGTGCAGACCTGAGCAAGGAGTATAAAAAAAGGGTGATCGATTACATGTTCCATGAATACGAGAACGGCCGGACTCCGAATCCCGATGTGCTTTGCAACAGGGAGATCAAGTTCGATGAATTCTTCAAAGTCGCAGACAGATACCATGCAGACTTTGTAGCCACGGGCCATTATTGCCGGAAAATCACCCTGGAAAAGGAAGGGAAATCCCGATACCGCCTGCTGGCCGGTCTTGATCCCAATAAAGAACAGAGCTATTTTCTCTGCCAGCTGAGCCAGGAGCAGCTTTCCAGGATCCTTTTCCCGATTGGTGAACTCCCGAAAGAGAAGGTTCGTGAGATTGCCGCTGCAAAAGAACTTCCCACGGCCGATAAAAAAGACTCCCAGGGGATATGTTTTATCGGCAAGGTCGATCTCCCGACCTTCCTCCAGCAAAAGCTGCTGCCCAAAAAAGGCGATGTCATCGAGATCCCCAGGCGCTTTCAGGCCTACCTGGAATTTAATCCTGAAAACAGCGACCCGGAATACCTCGCACGGCCATGGAAGTATGTGCCTGGTGACGGAATTGTCATCGGCACCCATAACGGGGCCCATTTCTATACCATCGGACAGCGCAAAGGGCTGAATATAGGCGGGAAAAAAGAACCGCTATTCATAATCGGAACCGATACGGGTAATAATATCATTTATACCGGAGAAGGGAAATCACATCCCGGTCTTTATCGGAAGGGACTTGCCATCAGGGCGAAAGATGTTCACTGGGTCAGGGAAGACTTAAAAATGCGCCCGGGGGAATCAAGGGATCTCAGCGTCCGGATCCGCTACCGCCAGCCCCTGCAGAAGGGGGTCCTTTTCATGGAAAAAGACCGGCTGTATATCATTTTTGAAAAGCCCCAGCGAGGCGTTACTCCGGGACAATTTGCAGCCTGGTATGAAGGAGACGAAGTAATTGGTTCGGGGGTCATCGAATAGGATTGCCGCCAGGTATCCATTCCGGCATGTTGGACCGGGGGACTGGCCCTTGCTTAATCGCTGTTATGAAGCCCGCATTCCTTGTGCTCCTCATTTTCCCACCACCACCGGCCGGCTCTTGAATCCTCCCCGGGCTGGATGGCACGGGTGCAGGGTTTGCAGCCAATACTGGGAAATCCCCTGTCGTGCAGAACATTATACGGAACATCATATTCCCTGATGTATTGCCAGACCTGCTTTTCCGTCCAGTTTATCAGGGGATTCAATTTCATCAGTTTATGCTTTTCATCCCATTCGACGAGCTTGTTGAAAAACCGGGTAACCGTCTGATCCTTCCGGAGCCCGCATACCCACATATCCATGCCGGTGAGTGCGCGCTTTAGGGATTGGTTCTTGCGGACATCACAACATAATTTGCGGTTCTCGATGCTCTTATAGAAAAGATTGATCCCTTTTCTGGCCACCATCTCCTGAACCTTCCCGGCATCGGGGAAATAGATCTCGATGTTCAACCCATATTCCTCATTGGTATGCTGGATAAGATCGTAGGTCTCCTGAAAAAGCCTGCCGGTATCCAGGGTAAAGATCCTGGTACTCCGGTCAATCTCCGATATCATTTTGGTAAGCACCTGATCCTCCGCTCCCATGCTTGAGGCAAAAATGATCTTTCCCCTGTATTCCTTCAGGAAGTATGCCAGGATCTCCTCCGGGGATTTCCCGCTCCATTTCTCATTCAACTGCTCTATCAAATGTTCCTTCATGTTCCCGTTTCCTCCTCGCTGCTCAAGGGTTTCAGTGTTTTATTCAAGATCAGGTAACCACCCACCCCCGCCGCGAGTGATCCGATCAATATACCGATTTTGGCATGGTTCAACATAGTAATGTCCTGGTATGCGAGACTGCTGATGAACATGGACATGGTAAATCCGATCCCCCCGAGTAATCCCAGTCCCAACATATGGACCCAGCGGGTGCCCTGCGGCAGTTCGGTTAACTTAAGCTTGATTCCCAGCCAGGAAAACAGAAGGATCCCAAGTACCTTGCCTGCCACAAGCGCAATGGCAATATTCAGGGAAATCCGGCCGATGACCGGTTCACCGGGGGGTGCGCTCAGCAGTATTCCCGCATTGGCCAGCGCGAATACGGGCATGACAAAATAGGAGGTTATCCCGTGCATCTTGTGCTCGAGGTATTGCAGGGGACTGTGTACTTTTTCAACATAAGTCTCGATATTGTCAAGGGCATGCAGCTGTTCACTGCTGAGCAACAGCCTGTCCTCCGAATCGGAGTCTCCGAAGGGCGCAAGGTTGTATTTCATGATCCTGTTGAAAACACCGAGTTTGATGGTCTTCCTGACAGGAACAATAAGGGCTAGCATTACACCTGCCACGGTAGGATGTAAGCCGGACTTCAGGACATAATACCAGACAAAACCGCCAAGCACAAGAAAGACGGTGCCGCTGCGCATGCCCACCCGCAGGAATATGGCAAGCAGGATGAAGACCCCGAGTGCCATCAGAAGATAATTCCATCCAATAGATTCACTGTAGAAAGCAGCAATGACGACCACGGCGCCCAGGTCATCCACGATGGCAAAAGCAGCCAGGAAAACCTTAAGGGCGAGCGGCACCCTTTTACCGAGCAGGCTTAATATGCCGAGCGAAAAAGCAATGTCTGTGGCCATTGGAATACCCCAGCCTTCTGATCCGGGATTATTGCCCTGGAGCATAATAAAAATCAGGGCAGGTGCCAGCATTCCACCAATGGCTGCAAAGATGGGTAGTGCAGCCTGGCGGAATGTAGACAGTTCCCCTACCAGGATTTCACGTTTGATCTCCAATCCCACGACAAAAAAGAAAATGGCCATCAGTCCGTCGTTGACCCAAAGGATCAGGGGTTTCGACAGTTTGAAGACCTGTCCCACCTGAATGGTCAATTCCCAGTCAATGATTCTTTGATAAACATCCGATAATGCGGAATTCGCCCAGATCATGGCAATGACCGCAGCAACCATAAGCAGGATACCACTGGCGGCCTCAACTTGAAAGAAGCGCTGGAAGGGTCCTACAACCTTTGAAGCGATTAAGGATTGTTTGGCTGACATGCAAAAGGAATTTGGTTTGAAAATACTTAAATAAACTCGAAATTAAAAGACTTCTTTGTCTGCTTTAAGGTAGTTCTCATACCTGCCGAGGTCATACCAGTAGTCCTCATTATGTATAAATGGCCGGATGCAATGCCCCTTAGCCAGTTCGAGGTACATATCGGTAAGGTTCATGGGGCGGGTTTCGGAATAATTTCTTAAGAACTCCTTGCCGATCACCTGTATGCAACTATTGCCGTAATCCTCCAGGGGGCCCTCAACCATCCGGATAATTCGCTCCTCGCCCGTTTCATTATGCCTCCAGCCACACAGGCAAGCCTGCCTGTCGAACAAGAGGGACCGGGACGTCGGTCTTTTTTTTACAGCAAGTGTGGCCAGAGCCTTACCTTTTGTGTGGGACTGAATCAGTGCGGGAATATCGAGGTTGGTGATCACATCCACATTGTGGACCAGGAAGTCTTCATCCTGGAAATGTTCCCTGGCTTTAAGCAGGGCCCCTCCGGTATCCATCAATCCATCGCTTTCATCCGAAATGAAGAGCCTGGCCCCCCCAAGGTCCAATCCCTCAACAAAATTGATCACCTCGCCGGTATAATGGTGTGCATTCACCACGATATAATCAATCCCCGCCGAAACCAGGTTCCGGATGATCCTTTCCAGAAGGGGCACCCCCTTGAATGGGATCAGCGCCTTGGGCTGGGTGTCGGTCAGGGGCCGGAGTCTCGTTCCGAGTCCGGCAGCAAGGATCATAGCCTTCATAGGGACGTTCTAAATTAGTTCAGAGTTAAACCGGCCTGCAAATCCAGTCTTCTTTCTTTACTGCGGTTCCACATTTCATGCATTTATGAGCGGCAGGCTTAGCCAGGCGCTCTTTCCGTTTCTTTTTCCCTGCTTCACACATTGTCTTTGTCATATCCTTCTGCTCGTTAATTTCGCGAATCCTGTCACGGAGGCCGGACCTGTTAATCAGCCCTCACCTGCAAATAAGCCTGAGCCCTTTCATAAAGCCTGAGCCCTTTCATAGTGCCTGAGCCCTTTCATAATGACTGAGCCCTTTCATAATGCCTGGCCCTTTCATAATGACTGAGCCCTTTCATAATG
>CAZVLG010000375.1:0-7757 GCA_964627835.1 uncultured Bacteroides sp. | reverse complement strand
AGTTAATCGCCCTATTTTCTGAAAAAAGAACAAATGTTTCGATCGCATCATTCAGCAATGATGTTTTAACCCTGAACCAATTGGTTAATGTTAGAGGAGGCGGCGAGCCTGCTCAAATGGAAATGCCGATTATTATTCCCCCAGACCAGAAGTAGGAATAAGAAGATTTTTGATTTGAGTTTGCCTGGTGGTGAGCTCGGATCGGTTTTGAAATAATATTTCATGGCGCTGCTTGCGGCTATCTGATAGTCCAGGTTGCAGTCCTCTGAAATACATTTCCCGGCAATGGGAGATGGTGGCGCAAAGCCAGGGTGTTGATAAATTACACCTGGATATGAGTGCGCATACGTAAAGTAAGGGTAAATTCCTTACGACTGAAGTATGAATGTAATGATTTAGCTATATATATGTTTAACTATAATCACAAAGTACAATCCAAATTCATATAAATATGGAAAAGATGAGTAAATACGAGCAATTCATCCAGCCCTTTCTGGATGGAGAACTGAGCCGGGAGGAACTGGATTGGTTCAGTAAAGAACTGGAATCCAATGCAGTCCTGGCTGAGGACATACGATTGTACAGGGAGGTTGACAATGCCATCCGTGAACAGGATGTCATGGACCTTCGCGACCAGTTGGACGTGATCCACAATTCTATTGGGGATCCCAGCCTGGAGCAGGCCCGACCGACCAGGTACAGAAAAGTATTGTCCTATGCAGCGATTGCTTCTCTGGCCATTTTGCTTTCTCTGGGAGTTTTATTGAAGGTTCAGCACAATAAGCTGACCAACGATCAAATCTTCGAGAAACATTATGAGCCTTATGAAGTAACTATGATCTACCGTTCTGCGGAATCTGATTACCAGAAGGTCCTGAGCCAGGCCATGACCAAATATGAGGCTCAGGAGTATCAGGCAGCTATTGACCTGTTTGAACAGATCCTGGCGAAGGATCCGGCAGATATGGCATCGAGCCTGTATTCAGGTATTAGCTACATGGAGACGGAACAGTACAACCAGGCGGATAAGAAGTTCCGGAAGATTATCGACCATAACGACAATCTTTTTGTGGAACAGGCCGAATGGTACCTTGGTTTCTGCTACCTGCATACCGGCCAGAATCTTGAGGCCCGCGGGCAATTCAAGGAGATTGCCACAAGCGATGGCAGTTACAGCAAGAAAGCCAAGAAAATAATGAGAAGTATCAAATAGAACAGTCCTGACGGGATACATGAAGCGTGCTCTTACATACGACGAATTACTGGCATACGTGGAAACACTGGAAAAAAGGATGAAGGATCTGGAGGGTCAGGTTGAAAGTCATGCTATCAAGACAGATCAGCTGAAAACTAAGTTTCTGTCGAATATATCACATGAACTGC
The DNA here is from genome assembly GCA_964627835.1 of uncultured Bacteroides sp. Taxonomy (GTDB): domain Bacteria; phylum Bacteroidota; class Bacteroidia; order Bacteroidales; family SM23-62; genus SM23-62. The sequence goes on along the minus strand of CAZVLG010000375.1, from coordinate 6,374 downwards.
GCACCCCCATGAATGCCATCCTCGGCTTCTCGAGCCTGTTGAATGACCAGCGGCTTCCCAACACCAAGCGGGAAGAATATATGGACCATATCAACCAGAGCAGTGCCAGGTTACTCAATGTAGTTGAAGCAATGATCGATGTATCCCTGATCCAGACCGGACAGTTGAAGCTTCGAGATGAATCATGTTCCATCAATCAATTATTGACAGACATTTATCATTTTTTCAACATTGACAGGCATCGCAACAACAGGCATCACATCGCATTATTGCTTAACCTGGGTTCGAAAACAGGGGACTTCTGCTTTTATGCGGATCAATTCAGACTCCACCAGGTAATCACGAGCCTGCTAAGCAATGCATTCAAGTATACCGAAAAGGGCATCATTGAATTCGGGTATGAACTAGAGGAAGAAGAAAGGATCATCTTTTACGTGAGGGATAGCGGGAAAGGAGTTCTGAAGGAGAAATCCAAGCAGATCTTTGACAGTTTTGAGAAAGCTGATGAATATGAGTATGGCAAGCATCTGGATAGTGGAGTTGGCCTGGGGCTAACGCTTTCAAAAGGGATCATCGGTCTTATGGGTGGAGATATCTGGGTTGAGGATAACGTTTTTAAGGGATCAATATTTAAATTCAGCATTCCCTACAAAGCTGTCAGGGAAATGAAACCTCAATCCAATCTGTTCAAGACCAATTTATTTATAGCCTGAGGATACCGGGGAAACAGGGCGAATATTTTTCAGGTATCACCAGGGAAAAATTTCAGGGTTAGAGAATTCAAAAGGGCAGATCGTCGAACTCCGCTGAAGGAGGGGCATCTTCGTCCGCCGGAAAAGCAGGCGGAGGAGGAGGCTCCTCCGGAGACTCGGCGGTCTTCTCTATTCTCCAGGCTTCAAGATTGGTGAAGTAGCTGACACTGTTATCTTTCACCCATCTCCTTCCCCTGATATTGAAGCTCACCCGTATCTCGTCCTGGAGCTTGAATTTATCAAGGAGGTTACAACGATCCTGAGTTAGCTGGAACTTGATATGATCGGTAAATTCCATGCCTCCCTGGTTTTCTGTCTTCTCAACCACAAACTCTCGCTTGCGGAAAGTATCACTTACCTGTACAACATCGAATATCTCAATCAGTGTTCCTGCTAACTCAAAACTCATTGTTCGCTACATTTAGTCAATAGATATCAGTTCGATTTCAAAGATGAGGGCCATATTGGGCTTAACAATCCCGCCCGGTCTCGGATTTGCTCCGTATGCGATTTCTGATGGGAGGTATACTTTCCATTTGGAGCCGACAGGCATTAACTGCAATACTTCGGTCCAACCCGGGATAACCTGCCTTACTCCGAAACTGGCCGGTTCACCTCTTTCGACGGAAGATTCGAAAACGGTTCCGTCGATCAGCGTTCCATGATAATGTACTGTAACCCTGCTTGTATCTGCAGGGATGGGACCGTCACCCTCAACCAGGATCTCATATTGTAATCCGCTTTCTGTAGTAACGACGCCGTTTCTTTGCCCATTTTCTTCAAGGAATTCCCTGCCCTCTTCCAGGTATTTTATGCTGGCTGCCATTTCGAGTTTTTGCATATACTCACCAATAAACATGTTTGCAAAATTTGGATCCATGAACAGATCCTTATCATCTCTTGCATCCTGCATTCCATTCAGAAGGGCTTTATAATTGACCTCGGTCATTGGACTTGATTTGAGATTGGTTCCAATATTGTAACCAATGATATAGGATACAGAATCGTGCTCGGTTTTAAGACTGACCTTACCAACATCCTGATCCTGGCATGAGGAGACGTAGAACAGGATGGCCGGTAGTAAAGCGATAAAAAATTTGCCTTTCATTTGAATTGTATTAGAAGTTTAATAATGAATGGCGAATTTAGTCAATAATTTTTAATTTATTCCTATATGTCCGGTACGGTGAAATATCAGCTAATGGTTGGGGATTAATCCTTCCAGGCCCTTGTCATATCCCTTTTTCCGGGGGGACCCGCAAGTTTCTCGATACGAAAACCCGCCTCGGCCATGTTTCTGCGGACCTGACCTTTCGAGGAGTAGGTTGTGAGGATGGAACCGGGCTTCATGCTCCGGAAGATCCTGGAGAAAACGCCGGTTGACCATAGTTCCGGCTGCTTGTCCGGCGCAAAGGCATCGAAGTATACAAGGTTGAACCGCTCAGGGAAATCCAGGTCGCGAATATCCCCCCTGATCTTCTCCAGAATGAATGCATCATCGATGGCCGAATTCCGGTTCCAGGGAACCTTGTGAAGGAGATGGAATAAATTGCCTTCTGTCTCCGGGAGAAAGGACCGGTAATTTAAAGAGGCAAGGATCTCGTCTCCCAGGGGATATTTTTCAAGCCCGGTATAATGCACCCTGGTTCCCGATCCCCTGATCTCAGCCAGGGTCAGCAAGGCATTCAACCCGGTACCGAAACCCATCTCAAAAATATTGATACTGGTAGCGTTTACAGCGTTTAACCCGGCCTCGATGAAAACATGCCTGGATTCGGCGATTGCACCGTACCTGGAATGGTAGTGTTCATCCAGCTCCTGAATGTACAGGGTATGGGATCCGTCAGCTGTGGTTATGAGTTCCGGTTTCACGATCATCGCTAATAATCATCAAATTTATTAATTTACCGTGGAGTTCCTTAAATCCGCATCTTTTGGACCCAGTCAATACAGACCGGCCGATACGAAAGATCATCCATATCGATATGGATGCCTTCTATGCTTCGATTGAACAAAGGGATTTCCCTGAATACAGGGGGAAACCCCTGGTTGTCGGCGGATCTACCCGGAGGGGGGTGGTTGCCGCAGCCAGCTACGAGGCCAGAAAGTACGGGATCCATTCAGCCATGCCCACGCTCACAGCGCTTCACAGGTACCCGGACCTGATCATCGCCAGTCCACGATTCGATGTCTATAAGCAGGTGTCAAGGGAAATCATGCAGATCTTTCGCTCCTATACGGAGTTGGTTGAACCCCTTTCCCTTGATGAGGCTTACCTGGATGTGACTGTAAACAGGTTCAACATGCCTTCGGCCACATTGATCGCCCGTGAGATCAAGAACAAAATCAGGCAGGCAACCGGCCTGACCGCTTCGGCAGGTGTATCTGTCAATAAGTTCCTGGCGAAGGTGGCCTCCGATATGGATAAACCGGATGGATTGTTTGTTATTGAACCCGAGCAGGTGGAATCCTTTATTGAGGGACTGCCTGTCAGCAAATTTTATGGGGTAGGGAAGGTCACGGCGGCCAGGATGCAGGAACTGGGAATTCATACAGGCAGTGACCTGAAGGAAAAATCCAAGGCTGAATTGATCAGGCTGTTTGGAAAGAATGGTTCCTTTTTCCACGATATCTGCAGGGGAATTGACCACAGGACGGTCAACCCCGAAAGGATCAGGAAATCATTCGGAAAAGAAAGGACCTTCGAAGATGACCTTACCAGTCTTGAAGATGCCAACGATGTTCTCCTGAATATAGCGGAGATGGTTTGCAGGGACCTGGAGAAATACGGGATAAAGGGGAAGACACTTACCCTTAAGGTGAAATTCGATGATTTTACGCAGATAACCCGTAGCAAAACATTCCAAGAGTATTTTAATGATGAGAGACGCATCCGCGATACAGCCCTCGAGATTATGGCTTCTGTTTTCGGTCCCGGAACAAGGATACGCCTGCTGGGCATAATCCTGTCAAACCTGGAACAGGCAGCAGCGCACCGGGAAGATGACGACAGGGAGCAGTTATCCTTCGATTTCTGAGTCAGGCTGCCGGTTCACAGGTCCACCTTGATTTTACAAATGGTTGTCTGCATTTCGCACCAGGGATTAACTGTGAGGTATCTCCTCTAAAAATAACAATTGATTTTATTATATTAACATAAGGCTCTGCGTGAATATAAGGGCGGATTCCGATAAATTTTAACCGGGAAGCAGTCCATCTCCTTCCTTTGATCAGGTGCCCGGGTCATCCAATCTGCCGGCCCCGGTAATCGAAGTTTTTACCATGCAATATTCCAGGGCCTTCGTTGATATCTTTCCCTGTGATAATTAATAATTATTATAAATATTTGCAGGGGATATATTCCGAACAATGGCATCCGTAAGGTATTATATTGAAAAAAGGAGGGATCAGCAGGGAAGGATCCGTACACAGAAGGTTCCCATCCTGATGTACTTCAGTTTTGACGGGAAACGGCTGCAGCTAAATACAGGGGAGCGGGTGAATGCGGGGGACTGGGACGAGGAGAAGCAGGTTCTGAAACCGGGGGTCCCGGGGAGCAAGCAAATCAACCGATACCTTGCATCTCTGGGGGAGGAGGTCCTGAGCGTTTACCGGGAAGCCCGGGAAACGGGTAAAAAGCCGGGAACGCATTACATGCGCGAGCAGCTAAAATACCAGCGCAGGAAAGACCATATCGGTTTCTTTGATGTTTTTATGCGCTTTATCGATGAGAACCATTCCCGCTGGAGCATCTATACCTTCCGTAAGATCCGGACCACCTACAATCACCTTCGCAGATTCTCGGAAGCGGAGCAGATCGATATCGAATTCAACAGGATCGACCGGGATTTTCTTGACCGCTACGTACGTTTCTTCAGGATCAAATACAACCACTCGAACAATACTATTGTCAAAAATCTAAATGTTCTGAAGTGGTTCCTTAACTGGGCAACAGAGAGAGGGTATAACAAAAGTGTCCTGTACCGGGACTATGAATTGACCTGGGAAACCGGACCGCGGGTCCGGACGGCTGACCTGGTGCTGGACTGGGAGGAACTCATGAGGATAAGCCATTACGAACCCGGATCCAGGAGCCTGAAGGAGGTTCGGGATATATTCTGCTTTATGTGTTTTTCGGGAATAAAACTTTCCCGTGTCTACCAGTTGAAGCAATCCAATGTACTGGGTGACCAGGTCCGTATGCCCGGAAAGGGAGGTATGGATTATTACCACCTGCCGCTGAACGAACGGGCGTCGCAGATCCTCGCTGAATACCGGGACAGGAATTACCCGGGAGATGCCTGTTTCCCTCACTACAGCAATCCATATTTCAACCAGCTTCTGAAGCAGCTTGGGAAAGAAGCCGGCGTAAACCATTTTATCAGTCTCGAGATCCATGCGGGACCTGAAAGGGGAATCAGGCAGGTCCCCAAATACCAGATCCTGTCCTCAAAAATAGCGGTGAATACATTTTTGTTCAATGGACTGAGACTGGGGGTTTCAGCGGAGACCCTGGCTTTTGTCACCGATAGCAAAACCCTTGCCGCCATCGAACGCTTCCATCCCTTGCTGGAACAGGCTGCATTCGAAGATATCCGGAAATTCAATCGACTGCCGGCCTGATCGGACCGGGTGAGCCTCCGTAAACCGGAATCGAAACGGCTGAATGCGGGACCCGATCGGACCGGGTGAGCCTCCGTAAACCAGAATCGAAACGGCTGAATGCGGGACCCGATCCGGCCGGTTATCAGATCAGGATCCCTTCCTGGTCCCCCAGCTTGACCAGTTCGATCTTGGAAAGATCCGCCGTGCCCAGGCCATGCCTGGTGTCGGCCAGGAAGATGTGCTTGGGGGGCGGGTTCAGGGGACTATCCTCTCCGAAAAATTCGTTCCGTTTGTTCTGAAGGATGGTTACCCCTACCGCATCGCAGGCCACCATATCCGTTCCCACGATCAAGCCCCCGTAGGACCAGGTGTACTGCGGATTGAAATGATGGGGGCCGGAACCGTTGAACAGGGGCGTGAGCATGACCAGGATGTTCAGCCTCGTCTTGCCCTTGACAAGCGGAAGTTCCAGCAGTTTCCCCAGGTCCGCACAGGTGTCGTTATGCCATTCGGACGGGCTGGGAACAAACATGATGTAATTCTTGATAAGGCTTCCCACGCCGGACCAGTAATGGGTACGCATCGGCCGGGTGTTGATTAGGGCCGTGGCATTGGTAAAGATCGGATCACGCAGGAGTCCCCTGTCCCTGATCCCGATCCTGTCCTCAGCAACTCCGCATTCCATAACGCGTTTTTTAATGGACTGTTCCAGTGCCGGCGGTGTCGGCAGGTAGTTCCAGACATTACTCTTGATCCCCACCACATCCTCGGGTTTGATGATGCTCTTCCAGGCTTCCGCCGTATTATCGATGCCCAGTGCCTTGGTGACGGCCTTGTCCAGCATTTCCTCCAGGAGTTCCCCGTTGATTTTATTGTTCGGGCCGAGGACATCTTTGTTTCGGATCAGTACAACCCTTGTGTTTTTTTCGCTCCCTGCAAGCAGGGGTGATGCAGATCCCAAATACAGGGCTCCCGCAACAGCTGCCGAAGTGGTGCCTTTGAGAAATTCCCTCCTTG
>CAZVLG010000374.1:0-5399 GCA_964627835.1 uncultured Bacteroides sp. | reverse complement strand
CCTTGTCCTCACCAGCGGCAATGTAATGGGCGATCGCATCGTCCAGGTGTTTGCTGGCACGGTATACCGCGGATTCATTCGCGAATGTGCGGATGACCTGTTCGGCAAGCTTGTGCTTGATGGCACCGAACTGGGAGATCAGGCAGTTGAACTGTTTCCGCTCGTTGGCGTACTGCACGCTCTGGTCGATGGCTTTTTTCATCGAACCGATCACATTTCCGCCAAGCTTTATCCTTCCCATGTGGAGTATATTCAACGCGATGCGGAATCCTTCCCCCCTTTTCCCCAGCAGGTTCTCGACCGGGACCTTGCAGTCGTTGAAGAAGATCTGCCGGGTTGAAGAACCCTTGATCCCCATCTTTTTTTCTTCCGGGTTGAAGGTGATCCCCGGGAAGTTGCGTTCAACGATGAAAGCGCTCAGCACCCTGTCGTTGTCAATTTTGGCAAAGACGGTCATTACGTCGGCAAAACCGCCGTTGGTGGCCCACATCTTCTGCCCGTTCATGATGTAATGCTTTCCATCTTCGGACAGGACGGCCTTTGTAGTACCTGAATTGGCATCTGAGCCCGCTCCCGGTTCGGTTAGGCAATAGGCCCCGAGCCATTCCCCGCTGGCGAGTTTCGGGATGTACTTCTGGTGCTGCTCCTGGTTCCCGTAATACAGGATGGGCAGTGTGCCGATCCCGGTATGGCACGACCAGCCAACTGCAAAGGAATACCCGGCACCCATGATCTCGCTTGCATACATGGAGGTAACAAAAGACTGCCCGAAGCCTTCCAGTTCCTCCGGGACCGATATGGCCAGCAATCCCAGTTCACCCGCCTTCTTCAAAAGCCGGGGCAGCAGTCCCTCCTCCTGTGCATCGATCTTTTCGAGCTGTGGAAAGACTTCCGTATCGAGGAAATCCCGGCATGTCTGCCCGATCATCAATTGCTCCTCGTCAAATTCTTCCGGGATAAAAACATCCGCCGGGTCGGTTTCCCTGGTCAGGAACGCTCCCCCGGTAATTAATTTTCGGTCTTCCATAATATCAGGTTTAGTATTGGTTTGTATTTTCGTTTCCTGAGTGATCTCCGGTTCATCTACAGGCCAAGTGCCTGTGCCACCAGTTCGGCGATGTCATAATTTTTTACATCTGTATCCCGGTTCTTGTATTTCAGTCCATCCGTCAACATTACCATGCAATAGGGGCATGCCGTTGCAATGATATCGGCCCCGGTAGCCAGGGCCTCCTCGATACGTTCCATAAACACCTCCTTCTCCCCCTTCTCGGCTTCCTTGAACATCTGTCCCCCGCCGGCACCGCAGCAAAGTGCAAAGCTCTTGTTCCCTTTCATCTCTTTCCTGCCGGCGGCAAATGCATCCAGGATCTGCCTAGGGGCCCGGTATTCCCGGTTGGCCCTTCCCAGGTAACAGGGATCGTGATAGGTGACGATGCTGTCCCCCAAAGCACCTTCCGGGATCTTCAGCGATCCCTCCTCCATCCTGTCACGCAGGAACTGGGTATGATGGATCACTTCGTAATTCCCGCCCAGGTCGGGGTATTCATTTTTGAATGTATTATAGGCATGGGGATCGCAGGTGAGAATCTTCTTCACCTCATAGCCCTCAAAAAGCTCAATATTCATGAGCGACTGCATCTGGAAAAGCATCTCGTTGCCGGCCCGCCTGGCGACATCCCCGCTGGATGATTCCTCTGTTCCCAGCACCGCGTAGGAGGTTCCAAGGTGGTTCAGGGTCCTGGCAAAAGCACGCGAAACCTGCTTGTAGCGATCGTCAAAGGCCCCTGCACTTCCCACCCAGAAAAGGTACTCGGGCTTCTCTCCTTTTGCGATGCACTCGGCAAGAATGGGAACATCAACTTTCGATGGCCGGGATTCTTCTGCCCAAAGCATCCGGTCCTCCCTGGAAAACTGCCAGGGGGCACCGTTATTCTCGATGTTCGCGAAAATGGAATTCAGCTCCCCGGGGGCGGCAGATTCCTCCATTACCAGGTAACGCCTCATACCAACGATCAGGGCAGGGTGGTTGATATTTACCGGGCATTCCTGGGCACATGCATTGCACAGGGTGCATGCCCAGAGTTCCTCCTCTGAGATATAATCCCGTATGAGTGATTTCTCATCCGAATAGGTTCTGCCTTTCCGGACCATGCCGGGTCCCTTGTCCCTCATGCGTGCCCTCACATCCATAACGATTTTTCTCGGAGACAGTTTTTTGCCCGTAATGTTTGCGGGACAGGCTGCCGTACAGCGGCCGCATTCCGTACAGGAGAGCGAATCCAGGTAAGACTTCCAGCTCAGGTCTTCAATATCGAGGATGCCGAAGCGTTCGGGCACCTCCTGGTCTTCTCCTTCTGGTGTTGCGGCAAAAGCATGGTCGGGATCCATCATGATGCGGACCTCCCTGGTAATGCTGTCCATTGTATCCAGTTTGCCCAGGGGGTCCAGGCGGCTGAGGAATACGTTGGGGACAGACATGAATACATGAAAATGCTTGGAATAGGGAAGGTAATTGGCAAAGAGGAATATCAGGAGGATATGCGACCACCAGCATACCTCGAATAAAAGGACATTCATGTGGGCGCTGTTGCCAGACCAGGAGGCCAGCAGCTGGCCTACCGGGTAGTATCCCTGCAGTTCATGTCCGGCCTGCAGGGTGGATTTGATGTAAAAGGTATTCATGCCGAGCAGTGAGATCATCAGCAAAAGGATGAGGGTCAGGGCGATGTTGGCATCGACATGGGAGATATGCTTCATTTCAATGCCGCTGAACCGTTTTACGTGGAGGAACAGTCGGCGGGTAAGAAAAACAATAATGGCCAGGGCAATGAGCAGGGCGAATACATCGCCCGAGGCCATGATGACATCGTATACAACCCCGAGGAAGGAAAGGGCTTTCTCGGTCCCCGAAACACCGTCGATCACCATCTCAATACTGCCGATGAGGATCACGCAGAATCCCCAGAAAACAAGGGCATGCAGGAGTCCCATGACAGGCCTCCGGAGTATCTTGGTCTGTCCGAAGGCAACTTCGAGAACGATGCCGAAACGGCGCCCGATGCGCCGGACAGGGAAAGCGGGACGGGTAAGTTTGAAGAATCCGATATAGCGCCAGGTAGTAATTCCAAAAGCAATGAGCGTTACGAGAAGGCTGAAGATGAAAATATATTGCTTCAACATGGTCCTGGTCTTAAGTGGGGCCGTATCATGGGATTCGGAGGATGTTTAGGGTACAGCCATCGGTGGATACATTAAGGGCCGAGGAAATCCCGGCATTCCTATTGCGCTTTTGCTGCTTTGATTTCATTGATGAGTTCGGGAAGGACTTTCATTGCATCCCCGACGATGCCATAATCGGCAGCTTCAAAAATGGGGGCATCCTTGTCCGTATTGACGGCCACGATAAACTTCGATGAGCTGACGCCGGCCAGGTGCTGTATGGCTCCGGAAATGCCGAATGCCATGTACAGATCGGGGGCGATGATCTTTCCGGTCTGTCCCGTGTGCTCCTCATGCGGACGCCAGCCCTCGTCGGAAACAGGTCTTGAACAGGCCGTGGCGGCACCGAGCACCTGTGCCAGTTCCTCAAGCGGGGCCCAGTTGTCGCCTGATTTCATCCCCCGGCCACCGGATACCACGATCTCAGCATCGGTCAGCAGGATCTTTCCGGTCTGTTTCTGCACATCCCTGACCTTGGTTTTGGCTGCCGAAGGATCGCTTCCCGGATCGAATGCTTCAACCGAAGCGGAACCGCCGGTTTCGATGAGCTCGAAGGAGTTCTGTGCCAGGGTAATGACAGCGGTGGCGCTGAGGACCTTAACCTTGACAAAGGCCTTCCCGCTGAATACTTTTTTGCGAACGATCAGCGGATCGACGGATTCCGGCAGGGCCATCACCCCGGAAGCCAGTCCAGCCTTAAGCCTGACCGAAAGCCTGGGCGCCAGGGCCTTGCCTGTATTATTATTGGAAAGCAGAATGGCCCTTGCTCCTGTTCTTTCGGCTGCTGCCGCAATGATATCGGTATACAGCTGGTTGTCCAGCGCACCCGCATACCCGTTGGAAAGCACGGTGGAGGCACCGTACTTGCCGAGCTTGCCGAGCTCATCCGCGGCTACATTGCCGATCGACAATGCCGTAACGGAGCCGCCGTACATCCCGGCAAGCCTGGAGGCATAGGAAATCAGTTCATAGGACAGCTTTTTGAATTTTCCGTCCCAGTTCTCGGTATATACTAGTACTGACATGTTTTGTTTTTTTGGATTAATGGGCGATTAGAGGATCTTGGCTTCGTTCTGGAGGGACTGTACAAGTCCCCTGACATCATCCGCTTCGAACATCCTGCAGGGCTCCTTGGGGGTTGGCATGATGAATTCAACGGTCTCGGTCAGGGGAGCCACATCTACTGCCGCCATAACCTGGAGGGGTTTTTGACGGGCCATCATGATGCCCCGCATGGCAGCGATCCGGGGTTCCTTGGCGATGCCTTTCTGGACAATGCCTATAAAGGGCATGGGTACGCTCAGCTCTTCCCTGCCCCCGTCAATTTCACGGCTGATGACCGCTTCCCCGTTCTCCATCCTCAGGGAGGAAATGGCCGAAACGGATGGGAGCCCGAGAATCTCGGACAGCATGCCGCCGACGGCGGAACCATTGTGGTCGCTCGATTCGATGCCGTTCAGGACAATGCCATAGTCCCCTTTTCTGACGACTTCGGCGATCTGGGAGGCGACAAAATAGGCATCTGCGGCTTCGGCATCGACCCGGATGGCATCGTCCGCCCCTATGGCCAGGGCCTTTCTAAGGGTAGGTTCGCAGGAAGCGGGGCCCACCGTCAGAACGGTCACTTTATCGATGGGATTGGAAGCATCTTCCTTCAGCTCCATGGCCCGGGTAAGGGCGAGTTCATCCCAGGGATTGATGATCCATTGTACCCCGCTGGTATCAAAGGCCGTATTGTTATTGACAAGCCTGACCTTTGTCGTGGTATCCGGAACATTGCTGATACATACGAGTACGTTCATATCTATATTCGTTTTTAACCTGACAAATATAAAATATATTACAAAAACCCGCTTACCCCATTACTTATTTTGAATCAGTTTAAAAAACCTATTTAACAGACCTTCGGATTCAAATAGACCAACTCTCCAGCAAGTACTGGTGTCCTGTTAGATTTGTTTTTCCTGGGTATTTGCTTGGTTATTTTAACTGGTCCAATCCCGGATTATCTGATTTCTATTTACAAATCTGAATTTTGGCATAAAGTAGTGCGGGATCATGTGTAATTTGTTGAAATTCAGGCATAAAATCAATCAGTATTTTCGACCTGATTGATCGAGTATAACTTATTTAATAACTTTGATTGGTAACCTAAAAGAGTCGGTTCATTTATTATG
>CAZVLG010000373.1:0-7984 GCA_964627835.1 uncultured Bacteroides sp. | reverse complement strand
ATTGCCGTTGTGTTTCAGCTCGTATTTATGGTCTCCAATATAAAAGCACTGAAAAGCACAGGTATTGTCCTTGGAATAGCCGCTGTTTTTATTTTCATTTCATACCTGCTGGCAGACGATACCGTGCTGAACCTTATTCAGTATACCGGCCCGGATAACGTCCCGGGAACCCTGAAGACAGTCGGTACAGCCCTGATTTTCACTTACATCCTCGGCGTACTGGCCATTGTTGCAATTCTTTATTCGTCGATCGCAAATTTGTTTAAATAGCATGGGACCAGGATAATTATTTATTCCCGGATCTCGTTTTATATTAAAATATAATATTAAATCCATGGCTAGAAGAGAATTACAGGAAATCAATGCAGGATCCATGGCAGACATCGCCTTCCTGCTGTTAATATTTTTCCTTGTCGCCACGACTATGGATATAGATACCGGTATATCCCGTCTCCTTCCGCCCATGCCGGAAGACGAAGAGATGGAGGATGATCAGGAGGTCCGTGAAAGAAACGTCTTCGTCGTCCTGATCAACAAGGATGACCAGCTTTTCGTGGAAAGGGAAGTTGTCGATATAAGCGAGCTAAGACAGATGACCAAGGATTTCTTTGTCAATCCCAACGACGCAACGGATCTCTCCGAGAAAAGACCTTTGACGGTTGATTTCTTCGGGGAAGTTATGGTTTCCAAAGGTATCATTTCACTAAGGAACGACATCGGGACATCCTACGGTAAATACATTGCTGTCCAGAATGAACTTGCGGCGGCGGTCAATGAGCTCAGGAATGCTATATGCATGCAGACATTTGGAAAGAAGTATGACGACCTGGATCCTCTGAATGAAACGGAAAGCGAGATGATCGAAGCGGTAAAAAAGGTTTACCCGATGGCTATTTCAGAGGCCGAGCCACGGATCACAACAAAATAAATCCTTATTAGTTATGTCCAGATTTAAGAAAACATCGGGGAAACAAGTCAAGTCGATAAATACAGCTTCGTTGCCTGATATTGTTTTCATGTTATTATTTTTCTTCATGGTGACAACTGTCATGCGGGAAACCGAACTCAAGATACGGGTCCGGGTACCGGAAGCTACCGAGATCAAAAAACTGGAAAAGAAATCGCTGGTAAGCTATATTTACATCGGCAAACCGCACCTGGTTCTTCAGAAAATCTTCGGATCCGAGCCACGTATCCAGTTGAACGATGCATTTGCTACCCCGGAAGATATCCGTGACTTTATCACCAGTGAGAGGGAACAAATGGATGAGAACGACCAGAATCAGATGACCGTCTCCCTTAAAATCGATAGGGATACCAAGATGGGTATCGTGACCGACGTAAAACAGGAGTTAAGAAAAGCCAGCGCCCTTAAAATAAATTATTCATCCACCAAGAAGGTGGATGAAGCACTTTTGCGATAGACTTTTTTATGATCAATATAAAAAGGGGGCATCCAGCGGTGCTCCCTTTTTTTGTCCCCCCTCAACAGATCATCAACTCTCGGCATTGATTAAAACGTTGCTGCAAAATTTCGGAGCAATACCGGAGGAATTGTCGGAAAAGGCGCCTGACATCGCGCAGCTATGTAGCGCCGTTCCGACATTCCGGAGGTACCGAAATTTTAGAAGGCAACTTTTTTAACAATGCCTCAAGTTGGTATGGTGATCTGTTGCCGGTGGATTAAAAAAGCCAGCATCGGCTGGGATTAATATATATCAATGATTAAGGTGAGGTAGATCACCGGGATTTGTTGGGAATAATGTAAAAACTGAGGTATTTTTGAAACTGTTATTAAACTGCTCGCCAGTTCTTCTGGCAGTAGTTTTTTAATGGTAGTGGTTTTGACAAAGTGGTTTTCATTTCCAAAAAACCTGGCAGGTTAAAAGGGTTCCTGCCAGGTTTTCTCTTTTCAGCATCCGGCATCTTTCAAGTTATCAGGAATTATATCGCTTTCCCTCCCCGTTCACCGGTCCGTATCCGGATACACTCATCCAGGGGCGTAATAAAGATCTTACCGTCTCCCAGTTCCCCTTTTTCATTGGTTCTGGCGGTTTTGATTATGGTATCTACGGTTATATCGACAAAACCTTCATTAACTGCAATCTCCAGGCGGATCTTTGGAATCAGGCTGGGCACAATGGCTTGGCCCCGATAAATCTGCTCCCTGACCTGTTGCCCGTGTCCGGATACCCGGCTGACGGTAATGCGAGTGATCTCCGCTTCGATCAAGGCCTCACGGACCTGGTCAAGTTTGTTTTCTCTAATAATGGCCGTTATCATTTTCATTTCAAATCGTATTTAAGTTTTCAAATCTGTCCACATTAAGCATCAGCCTGCATTTACCATTCCATACCCATGCTCTCCATGTATTGAGAAATCCATGCCCTGCATTTCATCGTTATTTTTCATTCTCAGACCCACGACTTTCTGGACAATGACAAGAATGATCAGCGTCAGGACAGCTGCATATAAAATGGCCACCAGTACAGCTGTCACCTGAACACCGAGCTGTTGCTGCACAGTCCATGTGCCACCTGCAGCAATGGCAGCCTGATCCATCCAATTCTGCCGGATAAAGAAGGTCAGGAAAATGGCCCCGACGATTCCCCCGATTCCATGTATTCCAAATACATCCAGGCTGTCATCGTACCCAATCCGGTTCTTCAGCATGATGGCAAGGTAACAAAATACGGAGGCAATGGCTCCGAGAATGAGTGCTCCATAGGGTTCTACCACGCCCGCTGCCGGTGTTACAGCTACCAATCCGGCCAGGATACCGCTGGCAAATCCAAGGGCGGTTGCTTTTCCCTGATGGAATCCTTCCAGGATGATCCACATGATCGCTCCTGAAGCGGCTGCAGCCTGGGTTGCCGTCAATGCCTGAGCGGTACTTAGTCCACTTGAAACACTGCTGCCCGCATTGAACCCAAACCAGCCTACCCAGAGAAGTCCAGCGCCAATCATGGTCATCGCCATGTTGCTGGGCGGCATGGTTGTTTTTGGAAACCCCTTTCTGACCCCAAGGTAGATGGCAGCAACAAGGCCCGAGATCCCGGCGGATATATGTACCACCGTACCCCCGGCAAAATCAATGGCACCGTTCGCACCCAGATTAAATAGAAAACCATCCTCGGCCCAAACCCAGTGACAAAGGGGATTGTAGACCAGTATCCCCCAGAGGGCTATGAATACTATATATCCCCTGAAGCTTACCCTTTCCGCAAATGCTCCGGCTATCAGGGCAGGTGTAATGATGGCAAATTTCCCCTGGAACATGGAAAATACATACTCCGGAATCCCAGCCTCCATAATCGTTTCATCGATCCCTTTGAGGAAGAAATAATCGGGGCTCCAACCGAACCAGCCTCCCATGACATTGGATCCGAAGCTCATGGCATAACCGATGGCAACCCATAAAACTGCCATTATCCCCATGGCGGCAAAGCTGTGCATCATGGTGCCGAGGACATTCTTGGTACGTACGAGTCCCCCATAAAACATCGCCAAACCCGGCACCATAAGAAGCACCAGTGCCGTTGAGGTCAGCATCCATGCAGTCGTCCCTGTGTCCACCCCGTTCCCGTCAGAGGCCAACAGGCTGCCTGCACCCAGAAATAAAAATGCAGGGATCAATATCAAGACCTTGCGATAAACATTATTCATAGTAACATAAATTGATGTGGTAATCAATAATATACTTATTTTGAATCAAAGGTATATTTTTATAATACTTGAACAATATATTTATATACATTTTTTATTTTCTTATAGTTTTTTTAGGGGGTTATGGAAATATTTTTATATTTTTTCAATTCTTTCAATAAATATAATGACTTTCGGGGTAGACAGATCTGCCTTATATTAGCAGCAGCAACTTACCCTGAGACCATGAAATCCCCTCTATCCGCCATCATTCTAATTGCAATGCTGCACGGTTGTGGATACTTACAGGATCCACCCGTAAACTATACCATCGAGCTCGGCACCCTGCTTGATTCCCTTTCCATACCCCATGACAGGATCCATATCCGGATAGATAAGACTGATTATCTGCTTTCGGTAATGGCAGACAGTTCTGTTATCAAGCAGTACCCGGTGGTATTTGGAAGCAATCCTTCAGATGACAAGCTAAGGCAGGGGGACGGCTGTACGCCGGAGGGCAGATTTAAGGTTCGCAGCAAATATCCGCACCGGTCCTGGAGCAAGTTCATATGGATTGATTATCCAACGGAGGACTCATGGGTAAAGCACAGGCAGGCCAAGCTTGAAGGGCTTATAGACGAATCTGCAGGGATCGGCGGGGAAATCGGAATTCACGGGGTTCCCAGCGGAACTGGCAAAATGATTGACCTGAGGATGAACTGGACCCTGGGCTGCATATCCCTGAAAAACGAGGATATCAACGACCTTTATCCCTACGTGTCCACCGGAACGGTGGTAATCATCGAGAAATAAAACGGGCCTGTTTTACGGTCCGGCAGTGTCAAAATGTTATAGTCCGAGACTGTCAAGGTATTGCAGTCCGAGACCGTAAAGGTTAAATATTGAATCTTCTGGCAGGCAGAACAGGATGCAGGAAGTATTCTGCGTTTTGTGATCCCGGCGGGACTCGAACCCACAACCACCAGAACCGGAATCTGGCATTCTATCCAATTGAACTACGGGACCATGAAGGCATGGGTGTGGGTGTGGGTGTGGGTGTGGTCGATACACGAAAGGCCCTGCAAATTTAGAAAAATTTGCTATTCACGCAGTATGTTCCTATGCATAAAGTTTATACTTTTGTTAATCTTTTGCCGTACGCCCGGCAGAGTATTTAAATTACAGGAGCATAGCCGGTTATGGATTACGATTTTACAGAGATCGAAAAGAAGTGGCAGAAATTCTGGCAGCAGGATAAAACCTTCAAGGTGGAGATGGATCCCTCCCGTCCCAAATATTACATACTCGATATGTTCCCCTATCCCTCCGGCAGCGGTTTGCACGTGGGGCATCCCGAAGGATATACGGCCACCGATATTGTGGCAAGGTATAAAAAGATGAAGGGTTTCAACGTGCTGCATCCGATGGGCTGGGACGCATTCGGACTGCCTGCTGAGCAATATGCCATGGAAACCGGCACCCATCCCTCCATCACTACAAAAAAGAACTGCGATACGTTCAGGAGGCAGATCAAATCCCTGGGACTCGGTTACGACTGGGACCGCGAAGTGAACACTACGGATCCCGGGTATTTCAAATGGACCCAATGGATATTCATCCGGCTCTATAATACATGGTTCGATCCGAAACTGAACAAGGGAAGGCCCATCGGGGACTTACCCATCCCGAAGGATATTAAAAACCAGGGGGGAAAGGCTGTCAGGGAATACACGGATTCCCGCAGGATTGCTTACTATGCAGATGCGCAGGTCTGGTACTGCGAGCATTGCCAGATTGTCTGCGCCAACGAGGAGGTCCTTTCAGACGGAGCCCATGAGAAATGCGGGCACCTGGTAAGTAAGCGCAACCTGAAACAGTGGATGTTGAGGATTCCCCTTTATGCAGAACGCCTTCTTGAGGCGCTGGATGAACTTGACTGGCCGGCGGGGATCAAGGACATGCAGAAAAACTGGATTGGCAAATCCACCGGAGCTGAAGTGGATTTCAGGATCGATGGTTCCGAACGTAAACTAAGGGTTTTCACTACCCGTCCGGATACCCTGTTTGGGGCCACTTACATGGTGCTTGCCCCCGAACATGAACTGGTTGAGGAACTAAGTACTGAAGATAACAAGAAAGAGATAAACGAGTATATCCGGAAATCGGTTCTGAAATCAGATCTTGACCGGACCGACCTGGCCAAGGAGAAAACAGGGGTCTTCACAGGTAGTTATGCCATCAACCCGGTGAATAATCAGAAGATTCCCATCTGGATCGCCGATTATGTCCTTACGGGATATGGAACCGGGGCGATCATGGCCGTGCCCTCGAACGATATGCGGGATTTTGAATTTGCGGGTAAATTCAATCTGCCCATCGTTCCCATACTTGATCCGGACAATGCCGATCCTGAGACCCGTTCCAGGGTGCTCAAAGTCGAGGAATGCTGGGAAGGAGACGGGATATTCATCAATTCCTCCAATAAGCAAACGGGGCTTGATATCAACAGCCTGCGCAAAGAAGAAGGGATGGTTAAAACCATCGCATGGCTCGAAAAGAAGGGATTGGGATCGAGCAAGGTAAATTACAAAATGAGAGACTGGCTCTTCAGCCGCCAGCGATACTGGGGCGAACCTTTTCCTGTTATCCACTGGGAGGACGGAGAAATCGAAATCATGAAAGAGGAGGATCTTCCACTCGAACTTCCGCAGATGAAGAATTATGAACCCGGTGAAAACGGCGAGTCTGCCCTCTCCAATGCCAAAGAATGGTTAAAAGTCACAGACGGTAAAAGCCGCAGTGGCAGGCGTGAAACCAATACCATGCCTCAGTGGGCAGGTTCCTGCTGGTATTACCTCCGTTATGTCGATCCCCGGAATGAAGAGGCCCCGTTTTCAAGTGAAAAGGAAGCTTACTGGATGCCGGTGGACCTGTACATTGGCGGAGCCGAGCACGCTGTCCTGCACCTGCTTTACAGCCGCTTCTGGCATAAGGTCCTTTACGACCTTGGCATTGTATCCACAGATGAACCCTTTCCGAAACTTTTTAACCAGGGAATGATCCTTGCCTTTGCCTATGAAACAAGTACAGGGGCCAAAATATCGAGCCACATGGTGGAAGATAGGGGGGGCAGGTATTACCATACCAAGACCGGTGAGGAACTGAAGCAGATTGTGGCAAAAATGTCCAAATCGCTTAAAAATGTGATCAACCCGGATGATGTGGTGAGCAGTTATGGGGCCGATTCGCTTCGGCTGTACGAAATGTTCATGGGACCTCTTGAATCAACCAAACCCTGGTCCGACCAGGGAGTAAAGGGTGTTTTCGGTTTTCTGGCAAGGGCATACCGGTTTTTTGCAGATAAAAACAATATTCACACAGGCGAGGAGGACCAGGAGGTCATCAAGGCCCTGCACCATACCATCAGGAAAGTCGGGCAAGATATTGAGGGACTCCGGTTCAATACTGCAATCTCCCAGATGATGATCTTTACCAACCTGTGCATCAAAAAAGGCAGGGTTAACTATGAAACAGCCGGACGGTTTGCCAGGGTTCTCGCTCCCTTTGCGCCTCACCTGGCAGAAGAGCTCTGGGAGGTGCTCGGACAAACCCCTTCCATAGTGGTTCAGCCATTTCCGGATTACGACGAAGAAATCCTGAAAGTAGAGGTGTTTGAATACCCGGTATCATTCAACGGTAAACTCAGATTCAGGCTTAAGCTGCCAGTGGATATGCCGGAAGGAGAAATAGAGCAATCCGTGATTGAACATGAATCGGCTCAAAAATGGCTTGGCGGCGGAGCACCGAAAAAGATCATTGTCGTCAGGGGAAAGATCATCAATGTTGTGGTTTGATTAATACTGGAAAAAAGTGCGTGGAATTTCAAGACTTATCCCGATACTGATATTCGGGGGATTAATTACCCTTGGGGTCATATTGCTGACACGCAGGGACAAAAGCCCCGGATCCGTTGTCATCGAGTATAAAGACAGCCTGGGAAGCCAAATACCGGCCATAATGGAATACGGACTTTCTGTGGATTCCTTCTACATCATGACAGGCAAGGTCGGGAGAAACCAGACCCTTTCCACCCTGCTGTCCAGCTATGGTGTTTCAAACGATACCATATACAAACTGTCGCTGGCCGCCGAGGGTGTTTTTGACCTGCGTAAGATCCGGATGGGAAATCCCTACAAGGTTTTCTGTTCAAAGGATATCATGCACAAGGTCCTGCATTTTGTATATGAACATACCCCGGTTGACTACATCATGTTCAGTATGCAGGACAGCCTATGTGTAAAAAGACAGGAAAAGGAGGTACAGCTCCGGCCGCGCGATG
>CAZVLG010000372.1:0-29707 GCA_964627835.1 uncultured Bacteroides sp. | reverse complement strand
TTCAGCACCTGCTGAATGAAATAGCGGGTTTAATGGCCTTTGAGATAACCGAAGACATCCCGCTCCAGGAGGTCCGGGTCGAGACGCCGCTTGGCACCTGCGACACCTACGAGGTGAGTCATGAAATCGTCCTGGTGCCGATATTGCGTGCGGGACTCGGAATGGTAGACGGGATCAGGCAATTGATACCTACGGCCAAGGTGGGACATATGGGATTGTTCAGGGATGAGGAAACGCTGGAGCCTGTTACCTATTATGCAAAATTCCCGAAAAATATGTCGGAATCGACGGTCCTTCTGCTTGACCCCATGCTGGCGACGGGTGGATCTGCCAGCGCTGCCGTAAGCGAACTTAAGAAACACGGGGCTTCCATCATCAAGCTCGTCTGCGTGGTCGGTGCTCCCGAGGGTGTAAAGCGCATCGAAACAGATCACCCCGATGTTGAGATTATACTGGCCGCCCTGGATGAGGGACTGAACGAAAATGGTTACATCGTGCCGGGACTCGGGGATGCCGGTGACCGCTTGTTCGGGACCAGGTAAAGTAAACATCCCTGCTTTGTGCAGGACTTAAAAGATCTTCGTTGTACTGGCAGGCAAGTTTGATTCGGAATCAGGTATAGAGGGCTATCTCGTTTTTCTTCTGGTTTGCACTCAGGATATAATCCACAGAATCGAATTTGAAGACCTGGGTTTGTGTGGGACCGGCACCTTCTTCGATCACCCGGCGTTCGACGTTCCCTCTAAGCAGATCCTTCACCACGAATGCTTCAAGAGCCAGCGAACCACTCCGGTTGCCTACCACGATGGTCGGCTCGGATTTAAATGCTCCCGTACTTAGTCCATGCCCATAAGAAAGCTCTGCACTGAACCCGGGTACCCAGTTGGCGCCATCCTGCTTGTAAATATTCAGGGTATTCCCGTGAAAGGGTTCCAGGGTTACGAGCTCATCCTGTCCGTCACCATCGAGATCCATAAAAGACAACTCGCTCACTTCCTTGTAAAACAGTTGATTGACCCTCCAGTCCTCCCCTTCCCGGATCAGGCAGAAAATGCCCTCTGAACCAGAAATACAGATTGCCTCCTCTCCATTCATCACGGTTTTGCACATACCGTGGATCCGGCTTATGCTGTTGTCGATAATGGTCGATCTCCATTTCCTGATCTCGCAATGTTCCAGGTCGATCAGGTGGATCTCCCCCGGCTGGGACCAGTCCCCCTCCCCCTCCTTATGCTTGCTGATGGTAACCGCTACAAGATAATGCTTCCCCCCCTGGTTCAATGTCTCACAACGAAAAGCAAAGGGAAGCCTGAAGGCCATTCCCGATTCCCAGTTGTTTTCCATCCGCGTAAGCATAAAGATCCCGGCATTCTTTCCATGAAAGGAAGGATAGTGCCCCATAATGCTTACAAAAAGGTCGGGTTTGCCCGGAACGGGGAGAAAATTCATCATTCCTCCCGTGAGGTGCAGAATTGGATTTTTTTCCCTTGTTGCCAGATCATACAGGTAGACCTCCGGCTTTGTTTCTGAGCCGGTCCCAATATAAAAACCGGATTCATTTTGAAAGGCACGGGCAGTATAAGCTGCCTCAATATCCAGGATCTTTTTCTTGGTATACATTTCTGTTTAATCAGGTAGTGTCGAGATGATATCCCTCAGGAAATCATTCAGGTTAAAATTCTTCAGGCTGTAGCCGGTCCGGACCACCACAAGCTTTTTCGAGGGAACGATGTAAATACGCTGGCCCAGGAAGCCATCGGCAAAAAAGATATCGCCGGGCACATCCTTAAGATCATTCATGGGATTGGATTCCTTCAGCCAGAAGGAAGCGGCATACTGTCCGTCGGAATTAGGGACAGCCTGCCTGGAATATTCCACCCATTCCGGAGGGATAATGGTATCTCCTTCAAAAACCCCGTTGTTCAGATAAAGCAGTCCGAAACGTGCCCAGTCCCTCACGGTCCCATAACTATAGGACGAGGAAACAAAATTGCCGGCCGCATCCGTTTCAATCAGTGTGTTGAGCATGCCTATGCGATGCATAAAACCCGCATAGGGGAGGAGATGGTAATCCTCATCTCCGTCCATGGCCATGCGGATAAGCCCGGAAACCAGGTTCGCATCTCCCGAGGAATATTTCCAGTTTGTTCCGGGAGGGTGCTCCGATGGCATTCCAACAACGAAGCTGAACATATCATCGCTCTGCATTAGCATGATGGTAGCTTCAGAAATGGTGAAATAATTCTCCACCCATTTCAGTCCGCTGTTCATATGCAAAAGTTCCTCAAGGGTAGTCAGGCTGCGCGCATCATCTTTCCACTCCGGTATATCAACGGGGGCAGTGACATCCATCATTCCTTTGCCAACCAGTATCCCGACCATGGCATTGGTCAGGCTTTTGGTCATGGACCAGCCGTGAAATTCAGTATGGGCGCCATAGCCGTAAAGGTATTTCTCGCCGATCAGCACATTGTCATAAACCACGGCCACGCCCAGGGTTTTTTTGAGCGGTTCGGTACCCGGCGGATCGATTGCTTCTTCCAGGATGGCCTCCAGCTTCAAATAATTGACCCCTTCGGGAAGGATCCCGGGAAGGACATCCCCCTTCGGCCAGGGAATGGTATCCTGCCTGTATCCGGGATCAGGAATGCTAAAAGATTCTGCCATGAGCTGAGCTTCCGGAGTATCCAGGACGATAACGGCTCCGAGTCCATCCCGGAAAACTGCCTTGCGCCTGGCGAGCCCGAAGACAGTGGCCGTTACAGACCTTTCCTCGTAATCTACGCTGGTTTTTGCCAGGCTTATCGGGAAAAAGGAAAGGTCCTCGGCGTAAATGCGCTCAGGGTCCTTATCCGCGATAAATACACTGGAGCACATCCCCTTGGCAGCAAAGGCCGTGATGATGGGGACCCTCGGCCATGCATAGATGAACAGGATTGCCAGTATTCCCAGCAGGATAATATATAGAAGGCGTTTCAGGAGTTTTTTCATGAGCTTTTCATTTAAGGTATGATACCTTTTGGAAACGAAGATGAAAATTATAAAAATTTCATGGTGAATTATCCATAATCATCGGGAAACTTTGAAAAACGATGGGTATATTTGGTTTCTTCTCATTGCAATATGGGACCTTCCGTGGAAAACGATAAAAAGAAATGGCGGCCGCTGGAAAAAATGTTCCACGAGGTTCCCGGACGGTACGACCTGCTGAACCGGATCATTACCTTGAGACTTGACGAGCACTGGCGAAAACTGGCAGCCAGGGAATGCCTGAGCGGCAACCCGGAAAATGTGCTTGATCTCTGCACGGGAACAGGGGACCTGGTCCTCCGCATGGCCTGCAATACCAACGGAAAGACGAGCTTGCATGCCCTGGATTACAGCCGGCCAATGCTGGAACTTGCCAGGAGAAAAGCCGCCAGGAAAAGCTTTAATACGATATCGTTTATACACGGGGATGCAGCCAATTTGCCCTATAAGGAAGAATCCATGGACGCCATCGGCATCGGATTTGCCTTCCGCAACCTGAGCTACAAAAACCCGGACCGCGATAAATTCCTTGCCGAGATCTGCAGGGTATTGAAGACGAACGGGAAATTCGTGATCATTGAAAGCAGCCAGCCGGAAAATGGATTTGTCAGGGGGCTTTTCCGGTTTTATCTTAAATTTATGGTGGCAGGATTAGGCGGGATCATCTCGGGTCACAGGGGTGCCTATCGTTACCTGGCCGTGTCGGCAAGGAATTTTTACACGCCCGAAGAACTCGGGTCAATGCTGCTTGAGCGGGGCTTCAGGAAAGTTGATCACAGGCCGCTGAGCGGAGGTGTTGCTGGACTTACCATCGCTGTGAAGTGAGTCCCCGGGAAAAAGCGAGTTCCTGGGAAAAAGTGAGTTCCCGGGATAAAGTGCAGGCCCGGGAATTAAAGGCCGTTCCCCGGGATGAAAGGGAGGTCCCAAGAAACGCCGAACAGAATGAAAATTAACATGGACCCCGGATCAAAACATAACAGGTTTATCTATTTTTTCATATTTGCCCTGGCAATCCTTGCCCATCTTGCCGGACTTCTGAACGATGTTTTTATCTCCGATTCGGCATTGTATGCCAGTATCGCCAAGGAGATGGCCAGCAACAATGATTTTCTGAACCTGACCTTTGACGGGGTGGACTGGCTGGACAAGCCCCATTTCCAGTTCTGGATCACCGCAATCAGCTACAAGATCTTCGGGATCAATGCCTTTGCCTATAAGCTTCCGGCAATCCTGTTTACCCTGCTCGCCCTTGTGTATACCTACAAACTTGCCAGGGAGCTGTATGACAGGGAGACGGCCCTGCTTGCAGTGCTTGTGCTGGCTACGGCAGAGCACTTGGTGATCTCAAATAACGATGTACGGGCTGAACCCTATCTGACCGGGCTGATCATTGCCAGCATCTATTATTACCACCGGCTGATCCGGGATTTCCGGATAGGCAGCCTTGTGCTTGCTTCCCTGTTTGCGGCCATGGCCATAATGACCAAGGGACTGTTTACACTGATCCCCATCATCGGTGCGGCCGGCAGTGAGTTGATCCTGAAAAGAAACTGGAAGGTACTGCTGAGCTGGCGATGGATCTTCAGCCTCGGGCTCATTTTCCTGTTCATTTTGCCCGAACTTTACTCCCTCTACTACCAGTTCGACAGCCACCCCGAAAAGATCGTGTTTGGCCGTACCGGGGTATCCGGGATACGGTTCTTTGTATGGGACAGTCAGTTCGGAAGGTTTTTGAACACCGGGCCCATAAGGGGATCCGGCGACCCCTTCTTTTTCCTTCATACCCTGCTCTGGGCTTTCCTTCCCTGGAGCATACTGATGTATTATGCCATATTCAGACGGATACGGAACAGCATACCCCGCATTGAAAGGTCGGAAGAATTTTATACTCTTGGAGGTACCCTGTTGACCCTGCTGGTTTTTTCCGTCTCCTCATTCCAGCTGCCTCATTATACGAATATCCTGTTCCCCCTGCTGGCCATCCTTACCGCTGACTTTATCCGGCAGGCATCCACCCGGGCAGAACTGCGCTTCTTCGCCTGGGCCCAGTACAGCGTAATTTTCCTGATCCTTACCGGATTGTTCTTCCTGCAACTGTTTTTTAAGCCGGAAAGCAAATCGATACTGGCAGGCATTACATTCCTGCTCTCCGGCGCAGGCCTCGTTCTCATCATGGTATACCGCACAGATGGAAAATTCAGGGTGCTTGTCTATACATGCCTTGCATCCCTCCTGCTTAATTTCTACCTGAACCTGGTTTTTTATCCCCGCCTGCTGGAATACCAGTCAGGAACCAAGGCAGCATTGTACGCCAATGATCATTATCCCGGACAGGCCATCAAGACCCTGGGAGTGATGTCCTACACCATCCATTTTCATGCAGATGAGGAAGTTAGGATCCGAACCCTTAAGGAACTGGAGAAGGAAGCGGAGGAGGAAAAACTCATTGTCTTCACCAGTGAACCCTACCTTGACAGCCTTTCGCTCATGGGTATCGACTACCATGTCCTTGCAGATTTTGACCATTACCGCATTACCATGGTCAGGGGCAGCTTCCTGAACCATAAAACCAGGGCTGGCACGCTTCGGAAGCACTACCTCCTGCAAACCGCGAAGCAATCAGCGGGACCTGAGAAGATCCCCCGGATTAATTAATTAACTTTGGTATCCCCTTAACCCATAATCAAATACCAGGCATGAACAAGCAATTTAACCGCAGGGCCTTTATAAAAAATACTTCCCTTGGTGCCATGGCCACACCATTTCTCGTTCAGGGTAAACACACCCGTGAAGAAGAGGATCCCAACAAACCTATGGTTACCTCCTATAAGACCCTTGGCCGGACCGGGTTCCAGGTATCGGACATCGGCATCGGTTCCCCGCCCAGTGAAGCCGTTCTTAAAGCTGCCCTGATCGCTGGCATGAACTATATCGATACAGCAGAACAATATGGCAACGGGAACAATGAAAAAATGATCGGCAAGGTGATGAAGGATTTTGACAGGAAAAAGATCTTTGTCAGCACCAAGATCTATGAAGAGGGTGCCTACAAAAGTCAGCAGGATGTGGTTGAAAGGGTCAGGAAAGCAGTTGACAGGCTGGAGTCTGATTATGTTGATTGCGTGATGCTGCATGGCGCGGATAACACAAAAATATTAAAGGACGAGGCTTTTCACGCAGCCATGGACCAATTGAAATCCGAAGGCAGGGTTAAATACGTAGGCGTTTCCTGCCATGGATCGGCCTGGTACCTTCTTCCCGAGGAAGACCTGGAGGCGGTCCTGATGGCAGCGGTGGAAGATGGCCGCTTCGATGTATTCCTGATGACCTACAACTTCGTGAACCGTGAGAAAGCGGAAAGGGTATTGCGTGCATGCGCGGAGAAGAAAGTGGGCACTGCCATCATGAAATCCAATCCGATGATCACGTTCAAGGCCATCCAGGGTTTGATCCAGCGCCTGGAAGAAGGCAACCAGCGTGTGGACGATACCTTGCGGGATTGGCAGAACCGCCTCGTGGAGGAGAAAACCCTGGCCAGGGAATATTTCGGGGAGCAGGGCTACCGTGATGAGGATGAGCAGCTGGAGGAAGCGGCCATCCGTTTCGTTATAGACAATCCGGATGCACATTCGGTCTGCCTTCCCTTCAAAAGCATAAACGATGTGGAGCGCTGGGGGGCCAATTCCGGCAAACCCTTAACCAGGGAACATGCCTTACTTCTGGAATACTATCGCCAGCATTTTGGTTCGCTGAACTGCCGGTTTGGCTGCCGGGAATGTGCGTCGGCCTGTCCCCATAATGTCCAGGTAAGCACCATCATGCGGTATAATTATTATTTCCAGAACAAGGGACAGGAGAAGTATGCCATGGAAAAATACGCCGGCCTGGGAGATCAGCGGGCAGATGTCTGCCGTGACTGTCCCGGGTACTGCGAGGATGCCTGTCCCTATGGCGTGCCTGTCAGACCCATGCTCGGGATGGCACATGAAAACCTGCATCCCGGGTTTGCCTGATAATGGAACCTTAATCCCCCGGACTCATGATTTTCATGGCTTCCTGTTCCGCCCAGGTGCATATAGCCTCAATTTCATCGGGTCCCAGTTCAGCTGATCGATGGATCATGGCATAACTTTTCAGAGGCATAGAACCCTGTGAGCATTCACTGCAAATCTGGTCGAGCTGCGATACCTTCTGTGCCCTGTCCAGCAGTCCCCAGAGAAATTCAGGTGCGCCTTGCCTTCCTTAACATGATGGTCCAGGAACCATGAAACGGGAGCCAGGTTTCCGTACCAGGGATAATTCGTATGGTTGGAATGACAATCGTAACAGGAGTTCAGGAAGATCCTCCGCATTATTCCATTCGTTTCGCAATCTCTGCCCGAGCCCACTCAAGGATCTTCTCCCTGTCTTCTTCAAGCAGGGCCTTTAAATTAAATAGATTCAGATCGTAATACAGTCAAAATATCCGTATCCGGGCTATGGGTATAGGAAAGGTTCCATGATTTTTCAGGTCAGGGAAGTTTGGTGCCAGTACATTCCCCGTCTACTCATACCTCAGCGAATCCACGGGATCCTGCCCGGCTGCCTTCATGGTCTGTGAAAGGATGGTAAGGAAACTCACAGCAATGATAAACAGGGCTCCCAGCAGCAGGGACCCGGCACCGAATTTTACCCGGTACGCAAAATTATTCAGCCATAGGTTATTTCCGAAATAGGACAAAGGCAGTGCAATCAGTATTGCGATGCCGATAAGACGTACGTAGGACCGGGAGATCAATAAGGCAATGGAACTGCTCCTGGCGCCCAGGGCCTTGCGTATGCCGATCTCTTTTATCCGGCTTTCCGTACTGTAGGCAGCCATTCCGAAAAGTCCCATGCAGGCAATGATAATTGCCAGGAGTGAAGCGAAACCGACCATCCACAGAATATCACCGAAGTACGTGTAGTACTCGCGGATCTCGGCATCCATGAACTGGGACTTGAATTCCCGTTCGGGATCCACCTTGTCCCAGGCTTTCTCAATTTTTTTCATCGTGCTCGGTATATCCGTGGAACGCACCGTGAGATGGGCATACCTGAACAGCTCGGGATCGTACCGGAGTCCCATGGGACCGATCTTTGAGAACATCCCGAAGAAATGGTAATCTTCGAGCACACCGATGACTTCCAGCAATACGGAATCCTCAAGGGTTATCGTCTGCTGCAGTGCGGATTGCATGTCTTCAAAACCAAAACGCTCAACCGCCGTTTCATTTAGTATTACATACTTCTCCCCTCCCGTGCCTGAATTTTCAGGGAAATTTTCACCGGCCAGGAGCTTTAGTTCCAGTACATCCATATAATGGGGATCCACGGAAAAATAGGCCAGGTTGAATTTATCCTCCTCGTTCTCCAGCCATGCTTCATCCGATCTCATGTTCCCGATGGCCGGGATGTGGGAGGCCCAGGCAATTTTTTCGATCTCGGGGATGTAGGAGAACTCATTCCGGACCCTTTCCCAGTTGTTGCCCTGCAATTTGACATTGAGGACATTTTCTTTCTGGAAGCCGTAATCCGTGTTCATATAATAGCGCAGCTGCCGGTACAGCAATACAATGGTTATGAAAAGGATGATGGACACGGAGAATTGTGCAACAATCAGCAGCTTGCGCAGGAACATCCTGCTCAGGATCCGGATCCCGAAGGTATCCTTAAAAACCGCTATCGGATTGAATGTGGACATGTATAATGCAGGTAACAAGCCGGCCACGAGACCGGTCAGAATGGCAAAAGCAAGGAACCAGGCATAGATGGTCAGGTTTTCCTGGGGACTGATCTTCAGCATGCTCATGAATTTGAGCCCTTCAAAGGCCGGGGTCAGAAACTGCAGGAAAACATAAGCCAGCAGGAGGGCCAGGAGGGACGACAGCACCGACTCGGCCAGGAACTGTGCAAGGATCTGTGAACGTAGTGCACCGGCCACCTTTCTAACCCCGATCTCCCTTGCCCTGGTGAGGGCTTTGGCGAGGGACATATTGGTATAATTGAAGGCAGAGGTCAGGATAAGCACCAGCGCCAGCACCAGCATGAAAATGACGACCATCCGGGGCAGAAAAAACCCGATCTCGTTCGCCAGCAGGGGACCGGGAACAATATCGCTCAGCTTCTGAAGGCGGAAGGAAAAATCATGTTCCGGATCGTCTGAATACCTTTCCTCCCGGATCTGGGCAAATGCCTCGTCCAGGTCCCCCTCCCCGGCTCCCTCCTTCAACAGCACATAGGCAAAACTGGAATAGATATTGGTCCAGTTTTCCTTCATATCGGTTTTCATGCTTTCGACCGGCACCAGCGCATCAAACTGTATATGTGACTTCAGGTCATTGTCAGGCACGATCCCGGCCACGATGTATTCCCCTATTGAATCGATCGAAAAGGATTGTCCCAGCGGATCGGCATCCCCAAAAAACTTGTTTGCCGTCTCCTGGGACAGAATGATGGAATTAGGATCGGCCAGGGCCTGCTCCCGGTCTGTCCCCTGCAAAGGGTAATCAAAAATCCTGAAAAAATCACCATCAACGTAAAAGAACTCGATGGGTATGACTTTGTTCGCTGCCCTTCCATCGCCTCCGCTGAAGATCCGCCTGATGGTTGCCGCCCTTTCCACGACGGGATAGTTTTCCTCCAGGTAGGAAGCCATGGGAAATGTAGTCGTGGCATACAGGGTGATGATCTCATCCAAGATTTCATCGTTGCTGAGCACCCGGTATATCCGGTCCCTGTTCCTGTGAAAGTCATCATACCGGTACTGGTCCTGCATGATCAGAATGATCAGCAGGCACACGGACATGCTGAGTGCGAGTCCCAAAATGTTGATCAGCGAAAAGCTTTTATGTCGAAGGATGTTCCGGAATGCGGTCAGGAAATAGTTTTTCAGCATGGTTGGGAATGTTCGTTGAACTTTGTATACGACATTGAATCGATTACAAGCTTACGGGATCCCATTCTGAAATACACATAAAATGTATTGAATCCCCGAATTCATGAAGCGAACCGCGGGTTTTTCCAGGCAAGCAGAAGCCATCGTCGGTACGATGTACGGCCCGGTGATCTGAGGCCGTCTGCTGTGGACCCTGCCTATGCATTTACATGCCGTTCGGCATGGTAGGAGGAACGGACCAGGGGACTGCTCTCGACAAAATGGAATCCCATTTCCAGGCCGATCCGCTCGTATTCCCTGAATTTATCAGGATGGATGTATTCCTTTACGGGATGGCTGGCCAGGGTGGGCTGCAGGTATTGCCCAATGGTAAGGACCCTGCAACCGGCCAGGCTCAGGTCATCCATGGTCTCCAGGACCTCCTCTTCGGTTTCGCCCAGTCCAAGCATGATCCCTGATTTGGAAACCACTTTTTTCGAGGAAACATACCGCACGACCTCCAGGCTGGTCTCGTAGCGGTTGAGGCTTCTTATCCGGGGAGTAATTCTGCGGACGGTTTCCAGGTTATGGGAGATAACTTCGGGTCCGGCGTCAATCACCTTCTGGACATCACTCATATTTCCCCTGAAATCGGGGATCAGGGTTTCCAGGGTCACCCCGGGATTGATCTTCCTGATTTGCCCCACCGTGGCAGCCCAGAATTCCGCCCCTCCGTCTTCCAGGTCATCCCGGTCTACCGAAGTAAGCACGCAGTGCCTCAGGCCCAGGGTTTTGATGGAATCAGCCAGTCGCCGGGGCTCGTCCCAGTCCACCGCCAACGGCCGGCCGGTCTTCACGGAACAGAACTTGCATGCACGGGTACAGATATCCCCGAGGATCATGAAGGTCGCCGTGCCCGCATTCCAGCATTCCCCTATGTTCGGGCAATTCCCGCTTTTGCAGATGGTGTGGAGGTTATTTTTCAAAGAAAGGTTCTTTAATTTACTGTAATTAATCCCTTCCGGACGCTCCATGCGGAACCATTCCGGCAGGCGTTTTGCCGATTGAGCCTCCTTCGACTTTGATGCTTCCCTCGTTTTTTGTGCTTCCTTCATTCCCGGTTCCTGATTCATTCTTTGATCTATTTCCATCCAAAAATACCTAATTATTTTGAATCATTCTAAAAAGTGAACGAAGCCCTGAATTGCTTACCAGAGATGGGTATTTCTTGTTAATTTTCCAACAGGTTGATACCAGGGCCCCCGGCCCTGTCCCCTGCTGATTGAAACCACATGAAACTCGGAATTGATATCGGATCCATGGCCATTTCGGCTGTCATGCTTGATTTTGCCGGGCAGGTATCGGGGACCTTTTATGAATTTCACGAAGGAAAGATAGGCAAGGTACTGCAAAATCTGTCCGATGCCCTCGATCACGACCTGCAATCACAGGTCAACCTGACATCTTCCACCCGCCTGAATATAAAGGGATTCGAAAGCACGGACATCCAGACTGCCCTGATCCGGGCAAGCCGCTTCCTGGAACAAAGCCCCGGCTATCTCCTGCATGTTGGGGCTGAAAAGTTTTACCTGGTTAAACGGGGACCCGAGGGCATGTATGAATCTTCCCGGACGAATACCTCCTGTGCCGCCGGCACCGGGAGCTTCCTGGATCAACAGTCCAGCCGTCTGCGGATATCTTCCATCGAGGAGTTCTGCCGGATGGCGGATCAAAACCGGGATGAAGTACCCGAAATCGCATCACGCTGTTCGGTTTTCGCAAAAACCGACCTGATCCATGCCCAGCAGGAAGGGTATTCAACCGGGGCCATCTGCGACGGACTCTGCAAGGGCCTTGCCCGAAACCTCTCAGACACCCTTTTCCAGGACTTTACCAGGGGGGAGAGGATCCTTTTTACAGGTGGGGTATCCAGGAACAAGGTGGTACTGAGCTACCTGGAAGAAATGCTGCAATCCCCCATCGCGGTCCATCCCCTGTCTCACCTGTTCGGGGCTCTTGGTGCCGGCCTCCGGATCCTGGACGAAGGCAGCCGCCTGACGACCAGCATCGGAGAACTGACCGAGCACTTCGCCAAACCGTTCAGCGGCCGGAAGTATTATTATCCGGCCCTGGAGTCCACCCTCAACAAATACCCGGATTTCAGCGAGACAGAAAACCGGGTGCAGGCATCAAGGATCAAGGGTTTCGACGGGGATCTCCAGGTAGAGACCTACGAAGACATCGGGATGCTGAAACCGGAAAACATCTACATCGGCATCGACATAGGATCGACCAGTACGAAAGCCATAATCAGTACCCTGGAGAACAGTCCCCTTATCGGCTACTACACCTACACTTCAGGAAAGCCCATTGAGGCGGTTTTCAGCATACTGGAAGCCCTGGACCGGTATATGAAAGATAACAAATGGGACCCTGAAATACTCGGGATTGGCACAACCGGTTCGGGGCGGAAACTGATCGGGAAGATCCTGAATGCAGACCTGATCCTGGACGAAATCACCGCCCATGCCAAGGCAGCCACCCACCTGGAACCGGGCATTGATACGATCATTGAGATCGGGGGACAGGATGCCAAGTTTACCATAATGAACCGGGGTGAAGTGGTGTTCTCGCAGATGAATGTGGTATGCGCTGCGGGTACCGGCAGTTTTATTGAGGAGCAGGCAAAAAAGCTCGGGGTTCCCCTGCAGGAATATACCGATAGGGTGATGGGCCAGAAATCCCCCCTGACCAGCAACCGGTGTACGGTTTTTATGGAGCGGGACCTGAACTACCTGATCAACCAGGGATATTCGGTGGAAGAACTTCTCACGGCCGTGCTCTATTCCGTGAGGGAAAATTATTTTAAAAAGGTTGCCATCGAGGGCATGATCGGGAAACGGGTGTGTTTCCAGGGAGCCACGGCCAAAAACAAAGCACTGGTCAGTGTGTTTGAGCAGAAACTGGAGCAGGAGATCTATGTTTCCAGGTTCTGCCACCTCACCGGGGCGCTGGGAGTTTCCCTTACCATGAAGGAAGACGGGATTGGCTCGAGCCGGTTCCGGGGGATTTCCATCCACAGGGAGCAGATCCCGGTAAGAACCGAAATATGTGAACTCTGCAACAACCGCTGCAAGCTTACCATCGCCGGGGTAAAGGATGAAGAAGTTGCATTTGGCTTTCTCTGCGGAAGGGATTATGAAACCCACAGATACAAGGCCAGGGAGAATACCGGATTCGATCTTCTCAAAGAAAGGAAGAAGGCATTTCCCCTGCCTGCCCGTCCAGGTAAAATAGAAGGTCCCACACTGGGTATCCCCGCAGCCCTCCACATGTTCGAGGAAAGCAGGTTCTGGGAATATTTTTTTGCGCAGCTCGGGATACGGACTATACTGAGCAATCCTGGCAAATCCCATCTCAGAGAGGGAAAACACCTTGCCGGAGCGGAATTCTGTGCTCCCATTGAATCCCTGTACGGGCATGTGAAAGACCTGCTTGAAACAGCGGATTACGTTTTCATGCCGGTGTTCATTGAATCCAGGGAACGGTCAAAAACGCTTGAGCGGAATTACTGCTATTATACCCAATTCAGCCCATCCATCGTATCACAGATCGAAAACGGGGAATTGATGGACCGTTTCATCATACCCGAAATAGATTTCAGCCAGTCCCCCAGAACATTTATAAAAGCCCTTTCCAATTCCCTCGAAGAAGTATATGGTGACAAATGCAGCATCGCCGATATCCGCCAGGCCTGGGAAAAAACAGAATCCGCATTCAGCAAGGCATTCCAGGATTGGAGGGAGCGCTTCCGGACCGAGTTCCGGCCGGGTGGCGAACCATCCGTGGTATTGCTGGGACGGCCCTATATAATCCTCTCCCCGGAACTGAATAAAAGCATCCCGGAGAACTTCTCCCAGCGGGGAATACCCTGTTTCTACCAGGATATGATGCCTGCCGGGGCCAGGAGGGACAGGGTCACGGATGAGATCCTGAACAAGGTGCCCTGGCACTTTGCAGCCGGGATCCTGGGGTCTGCCGAGTACATTGCCCGCACGCCGGGCCTTTATCCTGTTCTTGTTACGGCCTTCAAATGTGCGCCGGATTCCTTCATCATCGAGTTTTTCAAAAAGATCCTTGAAGCCCGCAAAAAACCCTACCTCATCCTGCAGATCGATGAACACGACTCGAGCGTGGGCTATGAAACCCGGATCGAAGCCGCCCTCCGTTCGTTCCGCAATCACGCCGCCTCGGTGCCCGATAAAAAAGAGACGGGTATGCCCGAGATCTTCCCCAGGCTCGAAACAAAGGTCAACGGGAAAACACTTCTTTTGCCGAACTGGGACAACTATTCAAACCGTCTGATGATCGCCATGATGCAGCGTAACGGCATCGATGCACGGTCGCTGGAGCCCAATGAAACCTCCATGCGTAAAAGCATGGTCCATAACAAGGGGCAATGCATTCCCATAAACATCGTCGCACAGGATTTCATCGACTACGTCGAAAAATACGAGATGGATCCGTCCAACACCCTGCTATGGGTGTCGAAATCCTTCCTGACCTGCAATATCAGGATGTACCCCGAATACCTGAAACACCTGCTTGATAATTACGGGAACGGGATGGAAAAGGCCGGGATCTACCTGGGCAATATAGGCAACCTCGATCTTTCGGTCACCGTTGCCGTGCAGTCGTACTTCGTTTATATGCTTGGGGGACTGATCCGTAAGATGGGATGTATGATCCGGCCCTATGAATTGAAACCCGGTGAAACGGACAGGGTGATCGAAGAATCCCTTGGTACGCTTGAAAAAGCTTTCCGTGGAAAAAAAGACCTGGAATCCGCCGTGAAGGAAATGGCCGGCCTTTTTAACAGCATCGCCACGGATAAGAAGAATAACAAACCGGAGGTGGCCATTTTCGGCGACCTGTACGTGCGGGACCATGACATCGTCAACCAGGATCTTATCCGCTTTATAGAAAAAGCCGGGGGAGTGGTGGTTACCACCCCCTACCACGATTACGTAAAAATTACACAGGACAACGTAATCCGCAGGGCGGTAAAAAGAGGCAGCTACGAGACGGCCGCCATGGTCCGCCTGCTCCTGTCCATGCTCGATGTGCTCGACAGGAAATACTACCGCTACCTTGAAAGCATCCTCGGCATGAAGGAAAAGGTGAGTGCACACAGCCTTAAAAAACACCTGGAAGAATTCAATGTCAAGCCCTATCACAGCGGGGAGTCTTACGATAACCTCCTGAAAATTTTCCATATCCTGGAATACCACCCGGAGCTTTCCCTTTTCGTCCAGACCAATCCGGCATTTTGTTGCCCGGCCCTGATCACCGAAGCCATGACACAGCGGATAAAATCCCTTACCGGTGTCCCGGTCGTTACAGTCACCTACGACGGCACCAGCGAGAGCAAGAACGAGGTTATCCTGCCTTACCTGGTGGCGGCAAGCGAACGAAAAACTATTCCCTGAGGCAAGAATCCCAGGGACAGCATACGGAAATTTGCCTAATCTTATGTTATGCAACCATTGATCAGAGGAAGGCGGCATTCCATCTTGTATTCCATCCCCGGAATACTTAAATTTATAAATCTTCATTATCCCAAAATCAACTCGCAAATGAAAAAATCAATTGGCATTATTGTCCTTTCCATCCTTGCCATACCCATGCTATCCCAGCAGATCATCCAGGTCGGATCCGGGAGCAACAATACCAAAGGCCTGCCTTATTCCAATGAATATGAATACAACTGGTGCACGGTCATCTACCCGCAGGAACAGATCAACCTGATCGGCAGCATATCGGAGATCGCCTACGAACTATTCAATAATCCGTTTGTAGGCCCTTACTCGGATAATGCCGCCAGCCAGAAAGTCTACATGGCCCATACTTCCGACCTTTATTTTGATGTGGGTGCAAATTATCCCAACCCCGCATCCATGACCCTTGTATACGAGGGAAACATAGACTGGCACGATCACCGGTTCAGCGGCGCCGAAAAATCGGTGATCACGCTCGATACGCCCTTCGAATACAACAACAACGACAACCTGATCATTCACATTGAAAATCACTCCGGGTCGAAAACCGCCGATGCGGACAATCATTTTTTAATCTGGTCCGGGACCCAGGCGGATTATCCCTGCCTGTACAACCAGGCCGACGGAGCATTTCCGGCTTCCGGGGGGACCCGGACCAAGGAACTGCCCATCGTGTACCTGACTTTTGAGCCCGGGCTCGATGCCGGGATCACCGATATCCGGGACGATATGCTTTCCTCGGGCACACATCCGGTAAGTGTAAGGTTCCGGAACCATCTGACCGATACGATCAAATCGGTCGATGTTGAATGGGAAATAAACGGGAGTCCCCAGACGACATTTAACTGGACCGGCTCCCTGCTATCCGGGCAGGAAACCGAAATGTTCCCCATCGGATCCTATGATTTCACCGCGGGTGATTATACCATCAAGGCCTGGACGGCGAATCCAAACAGCGGTACGGACGAGGATCATACGAATGACACCCTGGAAGCGGACATCGTGGTGGTCGACGCGGTTTTTGTCGACGCGGATGCCGACGGGGCAAAGAACGGGACTTCCTGGTCCGACGCCTACGACAGCCTGCACAAGGCCCTGGAGGCGGCGGCCTCGAACAGCATCATCTGGGTGGCCGAAGGGACCTACCTGCCGACAAATGACGGCGACCGGGCAAAAAGTTTCGAACTCCCCGACAGCGTATGGCTGTTCGGCGGCTTCGACGGAAGCGAGAGTGAATTGTACGAAAGGAACCTGCAGGATCATCTTACCATCCTGAACGGGGATATCGGCATCCAGGGTGAGGTCTCCGACAATTCCATCCATGTGGTCATCGCCGGGAACCATACGCGCCTGGACGGTTTTACCATTTCAGGCGGGAATGCGGACAGCACATGCACCCTGTGCGAATACGGGGGAGGCATCCTGGCAGATGCATGCAAAGATGTAAGGATATCCAACTGCATCCTCAGGGACAATTACGCTTCCGTGCAGGGAGGCGCCCTGTGCAATAATTTCGGTACGGGTCCCGTATACATCGACAGCTGCAAGTTCTTTAACAACCATGCGGCATACGGGGGTGCCATCGACTGCCACGATACGCCTTCGGAGATCACGCGCAGTGTATTCGCCGGTAATTCCGCTTCGATTTATGGCGGAGCCATATTCAACTGGGGAGCCGGTTCGAACCCGGTCATCGACCATTGCAGCTTCTACAATAATTCCTGCCCGGAGGGATCCGCCATCCACAACCGTGCGTGGGGGATCGTGGCTTCCATCACGAACAGTATTTTTTACGGAAATCCGGATCCGGATATTGACCTGAGTTCGGGGGCCGAGTTGGCGGACACGCGTCTTTCCTATTGCCTGATCGATCAGGGCGAGTTCAGCGGGAACAACATAATAACCGGCAACCCCCTGTTCGCTGACACCGTTGGCTATAACCTGCAGATTATGGGGGGCTCACCGTGTATCGATGCGGGGGACCCCGAATCCACGAAAGATCCGGACGGCACAACCGCCGATATCGGGGCTTACCATTTTGACCTGGACAACGATGCGGGAGTGGCCGCTATCTTCACCCCGGCAGATGAATTCCAGGCCGGGATCCAGGCAATCAGCATTGCTGTAAAAAACTTTGGGAAAACGACGCTTACTTCCGTAACCATCAATTGCGAGATCGACGGGGTGCATCACTCCACCCAGAACTGGAACGGAAGCCTGCCCTATGCATACAATTCATCCCAGATCGCCCTGGGCTCCCATAACTTCGGGTACGGGATGCATACCATCAAGGTGTGGACCAGCAGCCCGAATTCCACCACGGACGAACAGCCCTTGAACGACACCCTGGTTTACCGGGTTAAGTCCTGTGAATACATGGAAGGCCTTTACGACATCGGTCCCGCCGGAGATTTCGCAGGCATCCGCGAGGCGGTCGATTCCATGGCCAATATGTGCGGCATAAGCGGCCCGGTGACCTTCCTCATAGCGCCCGGAACCTACGACGACCAGGTCCTGATCCCGGAAATAAAGGGTTTATCGGAAACCTCGAGCATTACGTTTCAGTCCCTCACCGGAGACAGCACCGGGGTGATCCTGACCACCGATTCGACGGACTACCTGGTCTTCCTTGACGGGGCGGATTACGTTACATTCAAAAATATAAGCTTCCGAAGCGAAAAAGCCGCGAAGCTTGTTTTCCTGGATTCCGGTGCCTGCAACAATGTGTTTACAGGGAATATATTTTCCAACCCTGGCCGCGTGAATATATATTCGGGTACTGCGAACGATTCGAACAACCTTTACCAGTATAACCTGTTCGAGAGTGGACAGAAGGGACTGGAATTGTACGGCAATGTTTCCGAGCATGAATCAAAAATCCGCATCCTGGATAATGAATTCAGTATCCAGGGGGATTGCGTCTACATTCAATGGTGTGACAGCGCTGTGATCTCGGGAAACGATATGCAGACATCCATCCGGGGGATCCGGATTGTGGCCGGTTATTCCACCACCATTGAAAAGAACAGGATCCGGTATACGAAAACCAACCCGTATGAAGCCATCTACCTTGCCTCCTGCAACGCCGACACTTCAAAGTCCAACCTGATCCGGAACAATTTTATAAGCGGAACATGCGGTTATAGCGGGGCCATCCGTATATCGTATTCCTCTCATCAGATATTGTACCACAACTCGGTTAATGTTACCGGGGGATATGCTATTCTTGTACTGGATCATACCAGCAATATCACCTCGAAGAATAATATTTTTGCCAGCGATGTTTTCGTGATCGAATGGTATGCAGCCAACACGACGGATTTTACCTCGGATTATAACTGTTATTACTCCGGTGCAGATCGATTCGTGTATCCCGGGGGAGCGGGCACTCTTGAAGAATGGCAGGATACCAGCAAGCAGGATGCCCATTCCATCTATTTCCTGCCGCTGTTTGAAGGAGAGGGAGACCTTCATACCACCAGTTACCTGCTGGACAGCGCGGGAACGGGACTTCCCCTGGTCAGCGATGACATCGACGGGGAGCCGCGGAACGCGACCCATCCGGACATCGGGGCCGACGAATTCGATTCCCCCTGTACCGGTTTGCTCGCCGGGAATTACAGCATCGGTGCATCGGGTGATTACGACAGCTTCACGGAAGCCTATTATGCTGTGAGAAACTGCGGTGTGGACGGGAAAGTCGTGTTCACCGTCGAAGACGGAAGTTATACGGAACAGGTCCGGATCGGGGGCTATATTCCCGGGTTCACGGAGATGGACAGCATCATCTTTGAATCAGGGGGTGACCCGGAATCCGTGATCCTTCGCTGGGAAGCCGATACCCTGAGCAATTTCACCCTGAAACTCGACGGGGCCGAACGCATTGTGTTCCGCAATATGAGCATACAGGCGATGGACAGTACCTATGGTACGGCCATTGTGCTTAGCGGCGGGTCGCACCAGAACCGGATCGAAAACTGCATCATCACAGGCCCGGTGGCCGATGATAAGGACGATGCCCGCTCCCTTATTTTCCTGCCCGGGGACGGCCAGCATCCGGATACAAACAATGTATTCAGCGGCAATACATTGATTAACGGTAGCCATGGGATACGTCTAAGGTCCATTGCCGTAGCTGACGCCGGGAAAAACAATGTGATTTACGGGAACCTGTTCATGGGACAGGCAGCCAGCGGGATCCAATCGCTATATCAGTACAACCTGCTTATAGAGGGAAACATCATTAAAAATTCCTATCAGCTGGACATCCCAAATTATAATTCCTACAGTGCGATCTTTATTGAATACGGTACCGATTCTGCGAAGATCAACGGTAATCTGGTGGATGTTGACAGGAAATATTTATGCCAGGGCCTGAAAATTACGGGTTACAGGGTATTGACCAGCAACAATACCGTAAGCCTGCGGTCGGAGAATTACCAGTCCACTGCTATCCGCGGACTGGGCTACAATCATTCCAAATGCTACCATAATTCGGTTAATGTTTATGGCAACAGCCAGTCCGTTGCACTTGACATCTCGTACAATACCTCGTCGGATGTGGATATTAAAAACAATATCTTTTCAAACCACGCCAAGGGGTATGCGATAAAGTATTCATACGGGACCACCGTGAATTCTGATTACAACAGCCTGTTTACCAACGGGGAATTCATCGGGGAATGCAATAACCGCCAGACCTACTCTGACCTGGAAGCCTGGAGGTCCGTAACCGGCGCCGAAGGGCATTCGGTTTCCCCTGCCCCCGGGCATTTTGCCAGTGACACGGACCTGCATACCAGCTTTGTACTGTTCAACGGCGCAGCCACACCAATTGCATTGGTGACCAAAGACGCGGACGGGGCGGACAGGGACCCCGCGACACCAGATATCGGCGCCTACGAGTTCTCAAACGCTAGCTTCAGCATGGGTGAAGACCAGATCGCCTGCCTGGATGAGGCGTATGTGGTATCCGCAGGGACAGGCTTCGATTCATACCTGTGGTCAACGGGATCCGACTCAAGCACCACGGTGGTTGACTCGAGCGGCATTGGCCGCGGCTCGGTGAAAATCTCGGTAATTGTGGGACTCGAAGGCACGAATTACTATGACACCCTGCAGGTCATATTCACGGCACCCATTCCCAATCCCGTGCCTGAATATTGTTTCGATTATGAAGCCGGGGGAGTGGAGATCACCGCCGGAGAGGGTGTGGATTATTCCTGGAACATAACCGGTGAGAAAACCCGGTCCATTTTTGTCCAATACAGAACCGATTGCACGGTTACGGTCTACGATGAGTACGGCTGCCAGGCGACCGGCACCATTACCATTCACGATAATTACTGCTATGCGAACCTGTATCCGTCCAAAGACACTTCCCTGTCACTGTCCGATTCAATCTGGGTTGACGGGGTATATTACTGCCTGGTAGATGAAAATACCTACGTACAGTATACCTATACCTGGAGCACCGGCGACACCCTTGAAAACTTTTACCTGAGGGGGTCCGATCTCGGAACAGGGACCCATAAGGTCTGGCTCAGGGTGGTCAACGAATCCAACGGGTGCATTACCTCCGATACCCTTGCCGTAACGGTCTGGGACAATACCGGATATGCCGATCAGGCCGGTGAAAGACTTTTGATATATCCCAATCCCTCCGGTGATATCTTTTATATTGAAGGCGAACATATCCGGGAAATATTCGTCTTCAATACCAAGGGACAGCTGATACATTCCGACAGGAACAGAAAGAATATTTATAAAGTGGATCTTGGAAGGGAGCAGAAGGGAATTTACATTGTCAAGATCGTAGGGACCAGTAATGTTCATGTCAGAAGTGTAATTCTGCAATGATTAGTTCGTATATTACGCTCCTGAATCGATTAAACACATGGTCATGCCGGCATTAATGCTTGATGTTTCAAACGTCTATCCATTTGTCCCGCAAGAAGCAATTCAGGGATACAGCGAAGAAGCCCTGCGGCATATACGGTCCCTACACGAGAAGACCGCGGCGGGATCCGATTTCCTGGGATGGGTGGATCTTCCTTCGCAGATCACAAACGCAGCCCTTAAGGAAATTGAAGAATCTGCAGCCTTTCTCCGCCAGCGGGTGGATGTGGTCGTGGTCGTCGGGATCGGGGGCTCCTACCTGGGGGCAAAAGCGATCCTGTCCGCCATGGGTGGTTATTTCGATGAATTTGAGGACCGCAGCCCGAGGGTGGTCTTCGCGGGACAGAACATCGGCGAGGATTACCTGCATGAACTGTTGGGGATACTGGAGTATAATAGCTATGGTATAATAGTAATTTCCAAGTCCGGAACGACTACTGAACCGGCCATCGCATTCCGCCTCCTGAAGAACCAGCTTGAACAGAAGCACGGAGCGGATGAGGCCAGGCAGCGTATCATTGCCATAACGGATAAGGAAAAGGGAGCCCTGAGGAAACTGGCCGAACAGTCCGGATACAAAACCTTCGTTATTCCCGATGATACCGGGGGGAGGTATTCGGTCCTGACTCCCGTGGGATTACTGCCGATAGCCTGTGCGGGCCATGATATCCGCCAGTTTGTTGCCGGGGCGAAATCCATGCAGCTGGCCACCGGGCCGGGTATCCCTTTCGAGGATAACCCCTCGGCCCTCTATGCCGCCACCCGGAATGCCCTTTACAGGAAAGGCAAGACCACCGAGATCCTGGCCAATTACAATTCCAGGCTGGTGTATTTCTCCGAATGGTGGAAGCAGCTATATGGTGAAAGCGAGGGCAAGGAGCACAAGGGGATCTTCCCCGCCAGTGTCAACTTCACGGCAGACCTTCATTCCATGGGACAGTACATACAGGAAGGCCTGCGCAACCTGATCGAAACCGTCCTGTCTGTTCAGAAGCCCGACCGGGAACTTACCATTCCCGAAGACAGGGAGGACCTGGACGGACTGAATTTCCTGGCCGGGAAACGCATCGACGAAGTGAATAAAATGGCCGAACTGGGAACTCTCCTTGCACATGTGGACGGGGGCGTTCCGAACATACGGATCGAGATCCCAACGATAAATGAATTCCACCTGGGGGAGCTGGTCTATTTCTTTGAAAAGGCCTGCGGGATAAGCGGTTACCTGCTGGGGGTCAATCCTTTCGACCAGCCCGGTGTGGAGGCCTACAAGAAGAACATGTTTGCCCTTCTGGAAAAGCCCGGGTATGAAAAGGAAACCCGGGCCATCCAGTCCCGCCTCAAAGGCTGATAGGTCCTCATTCTGTATGGGGCGCCGGTCATCTGTCTAATCTGCTGTTCTGTGGAACAGGTTCCAGAGTAGGTCCCGGGATCAGCCCAGTTTATGCTTGTCAATGAAATCCGTCAGGATGTCTTCCAGGTTTGGATTGCCTATTTCCTGGAGGTCATAGAATACCCTTGTACTGGGTTTTTTGATCTGGATGATCCTGTTCAGATCGATCGGGGTGCCGATTACTACCGAATCACAATCCGTGTTGTTGATCGTGGTTTCCAGGTCTTTCAGCTGTTCCTCTCCGTATCCCATGGCAGGCAAAAGGGTGCCTATCTCAGGATAGATCCTGAACGTATCGGCAAGCTTTCCAACGGCATATGGCCGTGGATCCACAATCTCTGCAGCCCCGAACTTCCTTGCGGCCACCACACCGGCGCCTATCTTCATCCCGCCATGCGTCAGGGTCGGTCCGTCTTCGATCACCAGCACTCTTTTCCCGCGGATCACCTCATGGTCATCTACCTGTATCGGAGAGGCCGCATCGATTACAATCGCTCCCGGGTTGACAAGGTCAATGTTGCGCCTTACGGCATTGATACCTTCGGCATCGGCACTGTCAATCTTATTAATCACCGCGACATCGGCCATCCTCAGGGTGACCTCGCCGGGATAGTATCCCAGTTCATGCCCGGGCCGGTGAGGGTCCAGCACCGTCACCATCAGGTCAGGTTTATAAAAGGGGAAATCATTATTGCCCCCATCCCAGAGGATGATGTCGCATCCATCCGGATCGTTTTCCGCGGCCCGCAGGATCTCCCCGTAGTCCACACCTGCATAGATCACATTCCCCCTGACCACATGCGGTTCGTATTCCTCCATTTCCTCCACAGTGCAGCGGTGTTTCTCAAGATCCTTCAGGACAGCGAAACGCTGTACCTTCTGGGCGACCAGGTCCCCATACGGCATCGGGTGCCGGATGGCAACCACTTTCAGTCCCTCATCCATCAGGATCTCAATGATCCTGCGGGAAGTCTGGCTTTTGCCGCAACCCGTCCGGACGGCCCCCACAGCAATAACCGGTTTGCTGCTTTCCAGCA
Organism: uncultured Bacteroides sp.; assembly: GCA_964627835.1. Lineage (GTDB taxonomy): Bacteria > Bacteroidota > Bacteroidia > Bacteroidales > SM23-62 > SM23-62. Next base: position 5,899 of record CAZVLG010000372.1, on the reverse strand, counting down.
TGGTTTCTTTCCCTCCCAGCAATATGAAATTCGCACCCGCGGTATTTACCACGGCACTAACGGCCATGACCTTGGAGTACGGGACATCGCTGTAAGAGAAAACACAGTCATCAATATCCATTTCACGGATCAGTCCAGGAAGTTCTTCCTCCGAGTGGATCGGGATCCCCTCCGGATACAATTTCCCGGCAAGCTCTGCCGGGTACCTCCTATCGTCGATATCGGGGATCTGGGCTGCCGTGAAAGCCCTGACCCTGTATTTATCATTATCCCTGAAGCGGGTGTTGAAATTATGAAAGTCGCGTCCGGCGGCGCCGATGATGATTACGTTCCTGGCCATTCCTGAAATATTTAAAAATTGAACATGTTGCACAAATGTACATTATTCATGCCTTGTTATTCATGATTTTTATTAGGATGTGTTGTATATCATGAGTATCTTTAAACTCCTTCCGTTGCAGATGAATTTTCTCGCACATATATATCTTTCAGGGGATTCCAGGGAACTCCTTATTGGAAATTTTATAGGTGACTACGTCAAAGGAAAGGATTATGAGAAATATCCGCCGGCGATCCAGGAAGGGATCCTCCTCCACCGGCAAATAGACCATTTTACTGACAGCCATCCTGTCACACGCAAAGCAAAACAACTTGTCCGAGAGCGTTATGGCCTTTACTCGGGCATCGTGGTGGATATATATTACGATCATTTTCTTTCTGCGAACTGGGAGCAGTATTGTGATATGCCGCTCAGGACCTATGTGCGCGACCGTTACCGGATACTGGACTCGGGGTTTTCCATTTTCCCGGTCGGGGTGAAGACCTGGTTCCCCTATTTCATTAAAAGCAACTGGCTTGAAGCCTATACTACTTTCCACGGACTGATCATGGTATTCAAAAGAATGTCTTACAGGACCTCCCTTCCGGACCACTCGGAATATGCCGTTGCACAGTTACAGGATAATTATTATGTAATGGAGGAGTATTTTATTGAATTTTTTGAAGAAATGCGGACATTCGTCGGGAGGGAATATAATATCCAGTACAAAGGGATGGACTGAGATCAGCGATTCCCGTAGTACCTGCTGAACAAATGCTTCAACTCTTCCGCATAATTTTCCATGCTGTCGTCTTCCATTTTCAGCATTTTCCGGAATTCCCGGATATAGAAAAATTCCGATTTGCCAAATGCAGGTTTCAGGTCAGTCAGCCATGTCGCGTCTTCATCGTATTCAGCAAAAAAGGGATGTCCCACCCATTCCTTTTTGCGTGCCTGAAGGAAATTCAGAACAAATACTTCTTCGTCATTCACTTCGGTAACACCCACTACCTGGACTTTCCCTGGATTTGCCGACATGCTGGGTCCCCTGACGGTCCGGCAAATTCCGCTGATCCTGCTGTAAGCACGCCGATAGATCTTCCAGGCCTCTGCCAGTGGGATTGAAAAATAATCCTTTGCCCCGGTATCCCGGGCTACGAACATGTAATAGGGGACCATCCCCAGCGTAACCTGTTTCTTCCACATCGCGGCCCAGACTGCAGGATCGGCATTGATGTGATTCATGATGGGGGATTGTGTCCTGATCTGTGCACCGGTTTTACGTATTTTGCCAATGGCCTCCTGTACAATACCGGTTGACAATTCAACCGGATGACTGAAGTGTGCCATAAAGGCCAGGTGCTTACCCTGATCCACGATCTTCCTGAAAACGGCAAGAAGCTCCTCGGCATCCGGGTCACTCACATAGCGGTAGGGCCAGAAAGCAAGTGACTTGGTGCCGATCCGGATGTTCTTTAAATGCGGCAGGTCTGCCTCCAGAAGGGCATCGATATAGACTTCAAAGTTTTTGGCACTCATCACCATGGGATCCCCGCCGGTGAAAAGAATATCCGTGATCTCAGGATGTTCTGTAAGATAGCCGATCAGAAGATCCGTCTGCTTCATGGCAAATTTCAATTCGGATATGCCGGCAAACTGGGGCCACCTGAAACAAAACGTGCAAAACGCATGACAGGTTTGTCCCCGGCTGGGAAAGAAAAGCAAGGTTTCCCGGTATTTGTGTTGTGCCCCTGGAAGGGATTCTCCCCTGTAGGAAGGTACGTTAAATTCAAGCTGGCCTGCCGGATGGGGATTCATCTCGATCCTGATCTCATTGGCCACCTGGGATATCCTGGGGCGGTCCGCACCCGACCGGATCAGTTCGGCAATTGAATCGAAATGATCCCTGCTCAGCATCTCTTTTTGAGGGAAATTAAGACAGAATATCGGATCCCGGGCATAATTATCCCAATCGATCAATTCATTTATGACATAATTATTGGTCTTGAAGGGCAATACTCTGGCTACAACCTCTATGTCGAACAGCTTTTCTTCGGGTAGGAATTTCAGCTGAGGTATTTCTCTGAAATTTCTGAGTGTGTAAGTGCGGTACTCCATAACATCCTCCAAAACAAATCGTTCTGCACAAAAAGAGGAAAAGGATTACTAAGTTACAAAAAAAATGGCAGGATTCAAAGTCCCAACCATCAATAAATACAGGCCTTCCAGGACTAATCCCCTGGCAGTAAGACCGTTGGAATTTACCTCAGTAATTCCATCCGGCTTGCATCCAGCCGGAGGAAAATGAACAGGAGGATGGTGAATGCCCAGAGGGATGATCCGCCATAGCTGAAAAAGGGCAAGGGTATCCCGATGACCGGCAGCAGGCCGATGGTCATGCCGATGTTCACGGCAAAATGAAAGAAAAGAATGGCCACCACTCCGTACCCGTATATCCGGCTGAAATCGGAACGCTGCCGTTCTGAGAGCAGTATCAGCCTGGTCAGGAGGAAGAGAAACAGCAATATGACCATGGAGGTTCCCAGGAACCCCCATTCCTCGCCGACGGTACAAAAAATAAAATCTGTACTTTGCTCGGGCACAAAATTGAATTTTGTCTGCGTGCCCTGGAGAAATCCTTTGCCCGTTAAGCCCCCGGAACCAATGGCGATTTTTGACTGTGCCACATTGTAGCCGATCCCAAGCGGATCGGACTCAATACCAAGCAATATGTTCACCCGTTGCTGCTGGTGTTCTTTCAGGACATTCTGGAATACATAATCGACCGAATAAGTAAAGACAATCGACCCGGCCAGGTACAGAAGGATCAGGTAAATATAACGCAGCCGTTTCCGGTAGGCATATACGAGGAATACCGGCAGGGCAAGAAGCAGGGCCAGCAGGATTATATAATATTTATTCAGGGCCAGGATTTCCCGGTCAACCAGAAGGAACAGCATGGCCGTGGGAAGCAGGAGGATCAATGCTCCGACAAATGTTTTTTTCAGGCTCCTGCCAAGTATCCAGAAGACAAGAAATGAAAGTCCCATTAGAATCATAAGAATGAGAAACTGGTCAAGCAGCAGGGCCAGGAAGAAAAGGATTACAAGGATGAACCCGACCAGCAGGACCAATTCGGAGGAGCCTTCACGGTAAGCGACCAGGATCAGGGCAAAAAACACCATGGTCGTGCCCAGGTCAGGCTGAACGGCAATCAGCAGGGATGGAAGGAAAATTATGCCGAGTATCCAGAGGCTTGTTTTAAACGATTTGACTTTCAGGTTATAGGAGCTGAGGTATCTGGCCAGGGCAAGGCAGGTCGTTATTTTAGCAAATTCCGAGGGTTGAAGATGGAAACTGCCAAACTGGAACCAGGACCGGGCGCCATGGATCTCCTTACCGAACAGGAGGACGGCAATCAGGAGCAAAATAACGATCCCGTAGAGTATGTATGCAAAAAAGGAATAGAATTTCGAATCGATCAGAAAGATCGTGATGGCAAGCAGCAGAGCAGCGACGATCCATATAAGTTGTTTACCGCAGCGCTGGCTGAGGTCCAGGATACTCTGATGCTCTTCGCTGTAGACCGCCGAGTATATATTTATCCATCCAAGAATTACCAGAAGGAGGTATATACCCACCGTAATCCAGTCCGTATTTGCCAGCATGTTGCTACCTCTTCTCATTCCTGGTCAAGTCTTTCACCCTTTAAAACATAGGCTTCCATGTAGGGCTTCGATATACTGTCATACAGGTATTTTTCAGCCATCAGGCTGGCGATGGGTGAAGCCCAGATGTTTCCGAAACCGCCGTGTTCAACATAGACGCTGATGGCTATTTTAGGATCGTACTTGGGCGCGAATGCAATGAAAATGGAATGGTCTTCCGGTCCCGGATTTTCGGCGGTCCCGGTCTTCCCGCATACCGTAAAATGGCTTACCCTGGCTCGCCATGCCGTGCCCCCCGGCTCATTCACAGCCCCTTCCATACCATCCGCAATGGCCTCGAAATAAATGGAATCAATGCTTGTATAATGCCTCTCGAGAAAACGCCGGTTGATCCCCTCACCCTCTATCTCCTTAACGATATGGGGAGTATAGTAGAATCCCCGGTTAGCAAGGGTGGCTGCGAGGTTTGCCATCTGAAGGGGTGTGATGCCCAGCTCCCCCTGGCCGATGGCAAGGGACCTGACGGTAAGGAAATTCCAATGATCCTTCCCGTATATATTGTTGTAATATTTATCGTCGGGAACAAAACCGGACAGCTCGTTTGCAAAATCAGTATTCAGTTTATTGCCGAATCCAAATGAAAGCAAGTGTTTTCTCCAGTTCATATAGGCTTCCGAGACGGAGCCGTATTTCGGGTCATTCAGGATATTCATGAACACGTGATTAAAATAAGCATTGCATGAGTTCTTGATGGCGCCCCTGAAATCCAGGGGAGTTTCATGCACGTGGCAGGCCACGGTATACCCCCCCATATGGAATCCCTGGTCGCAATAATATTCCGATCCCGTATGGATCACCCTTTCCTGCAGACCGATCAACCCATTGACAGTCTTGAAGGTCGATCCGGGGGTATAGAATGCCATCAGTGCCCGGTTGAACCAGGGTTTCAGGGTGTCTTCCGAAAGTGTGCGAAAATTCTCCGAACGGACCCGTCCCACCAGCAGGCTCGGGCGGTATGCCGGGGAGGATACAAGGGCAAGCACTTCACCAGAGGATGGTTCAATGGCCACAATGCTTCCATTGAACTTACCCATCAGCTTTTCCCCGTAGGCCTGCAGGTCAGCATCCAGGGTTGAAACAAGGTTCCTGCCGACCTCCGCTTTTCGGTCAGCCCTTCCTCCCTGGTAGGATCCCTTGATCCGGTTGTGCACATCTACCAGGTAGATTTTCCTTCCTTTTTCACCGCGGAGAAATTCCTCATAGGATTTTTCTATTCCGCTAACGCCGATATAGTCCCCCATCTGGTAATAGGGATTCTTTTCAATCTCCTTTTCATTGACTTCACCGACGTAACCCAGAGCATGTGCGGCAATGTCACGCGGATACTTTCGCAGGGATCTTGGCTGTACAAAAAATCCCGGGAATTTATAGAGCTTCTCCTGCATCACGGCATAGGTAACCGAGGATATCTGTCGCAGGAATATCGACGGTTTGTAGTAGGAGTAATCCCTTGCTTTCTGTATCCTTGCAATGACCTCATTGCGGTTGATCGCAAGTATGCGGCAAAAATCGAGGGTATCAAATTCCTGCAGCAGGGAAGGAGTGATCATGAGATCGTAGGCAGCTTCATTGTAAACAAGGATTTCCCCGTTCCGGTCATAAATGAGTCCCCTGGCAGGATACTGGATCTCCATCCTCCTGGCATTGCTTTCAGCAGTGGATTTATAGGACGACTCCACAACCTGTATGAAAAATAGGCGTACCACATAGATGATCCCTACAAGAAGGATGATCCCCCCTATCAAATATTTTCGCCCGGCATAAGGATTCATTTATTTCCGGTATATAAAATACTGGCTCAGGATAATCAGGATCACTGAGATCAGTGAACTCGCGAGCACCCTCAGTAAGG
>CAZVLG010000371.1:0-3132 GCA_964627835.1 uncultured Bacteroides sp. | reverse complement strand
CTGCCTTTCATCCATTCCGTCTGCTTCCGGCTACGGGATTCCGGGCTGAGTCCGGCATGATAATAATCACAGGATATCTTCTTTTCACGGAGCATTTCGGACAGTTCCCTGGTTTTTTTCCGGCTTCTGGCATACAGGATCCCTGATCCCGGCAGACGGGTCAGCAGATCCTGCAGGTATTTTTCCTTGTCCTCAACATGTTTGACGGTATAAACCAGGTTTTTGCGCTCAAAACTTGCCCGCAGGACATTCTTTTCCCGGAATTTTAATTTTGCCTGGATGTCCTCGATCACTTCGCCGGTAGCGGTCGCGGTAAGCGCCAGGAAGGGTACGTCGGGGATCCGTTCTCTCAGCTCGGCGATCTGCAGGTAGGAAGGCCGGAAATCATATCCCCACTGTGAGATGCAATGTGCTTCATCGACCGCGACCAGGGAGATCGGCATTTGCGGCAGCCGGACACGGAAAATTTCAGTTGACAGCCTTTCGGGTGAAACATACAGGAATTTAAATCCGCCGTATATCGCATTATTCAGCCCGACATCGATCTCATCCCTCGTAAGTCCCGAGTGAAGAGCTATGGCGCGAATGCCCATCTGGTTCAGTTTTTCCACCTGGTCCTTCATCAGGGCGATCAATGGGGTGATAACCAGGCACATCCCATCACCGGCAAGGGTGGGAACCTGGAAGGTTACGGATTTACCCCCTCCGGTCGGCAGGAGACCCAGGGTGTCGTGGCCGGCAGCCACCGATTTTATGATGTCTTCCTGCACGGGGCGGAATTCCGAATACCCCCAGTACCGGGTGAGTATTTGCTGGTAAATGTTCATCGGGCTTATGCATCCGGATGTTAATGTCAAAACTTGCCGGATAACTGTTCGCATCTATGTCCAATATCGCCATTTTTTTTGTATTTTCGCACAATTTTAAATGCTTCAAAAACACCGTGTATGTCTTTCCAGGAAGATAAGATCAAATCAGAAGGACTGACCTTTGACGATGTGCTTCTCGTACCTTCGTATTCCAAGGTCATGCCCCGGGAGGTGTCCCTGCACACAGCCTTCTCCCGCAACATCCAGTTGAAGATCCCCATCGTATCTGCCGCCATGGATACGGTCACGGAGGACAAGCTCGCTATCGCCATCGCCCGGGAAGGGGGCATAGGGGTGATCCATAAGAACATGTCGATTGAAAACCAGTCCCGTCACGTCAAAAAAGTCAAAAGGGCCGAAAATATTATGATCCTGGATCCCATCACCATGCACCAGGACGGTACCATCGCCGATGCCCTGAACCTGATGCAGGAATATAAGATCGGGGGCATCCCGGTCGTGGACAAGAAACAGAAACTGATCGGGATCGTCACCAACCGGGACCTGCGTTTCGAGACCCGGATGAGCCGTCCCATCAAGGAAGTCATGACCAGTAACGGCATCATCACCACCGCCCAGAAGACAGACCTCGTAAAGGCTGCGGAGATCCTTCAAAAACATAAAATCGAAAAACTTCCCGTGGTGGATGGAGAGAATACACTCATCGGGCTGATCACCTACAAGGATATCACGAAATCAAAGGACCGCCCGAATTCCTGCAAGGATGAAAAAGGCAGACTTCGGGTTGCCGCAGCCGTAGGAGTTGCCATCGACACGGAAGAACGCATCCAGGCCCTGGTGGAAGCCGGTGTGGATGCCGTAATCATCGATACCGCGCACGGGCACTCAGCGGGAGTAATTGACACTCTGAAACGCGCCCGCAAGCTGACGGACAGTATCGATATCATACTCGGGAACATCGGTACGGCAGAAGCGGCCAGGGACATGGCAAAAACAGGTGCGGATGCCGTTAAGGTCGGGATCGGACCGGGCTCCATTTGTACCACACGCGTAATTGCCGGTGTCGGCATACCCCAGTTGACCGCCATTTATGATGTATCAAAAGCACTTGAAGGGTCGGGCATTCCTGTCATAGCCGACGGGGGTATCCGGTATTCCGGTGACATTGTCAAGGCACTTGCGGCCGGCGCTCATTCCATCATGGCCGGTTCCCTCTTTGCAGGTGTTGAGGAATCCCCCGGAGAAACCATCATTTACAACGGCCGGAAGTACAAATCATACCGTGGAATGGGTTCCATAGAGGCCATGCAGATGGGTTCGAAGGACCGGTACTTCCAGGATGTGGAAGATGACATCAACAAGCTGGTCCCCGAAGGCATTGCTGCCAGGGTTCCCTACAAAGGAACTCTTTCCGAGGTGGTTTACCAGTTGATCGGGGGACTAAGAGCCGGGATGGGATATTGCGGGGCGCAGACGATCGAAAAACTTCAGAACGCCCGCTTTGTCAAGATCACCCATTCCGGGATCATCGAAAGCCACCCGCATGATGTGACCATAACCCGCGAGGCACCCAATTACAGCCGGTAATATAAATGCCTTTTTAACGTTTGTATAACCAGTAATCAAAAACAGTATAAAAAATGAAGACTTTGCACTATTTCTCCATGGCGTTATTTCTCATTTCAACACTTCTAAATGCCCAGGATAAGGATGATGAAATACTGATGACCATCCACGACCGACAGATTACCGTCGAAGAATTCACCAGAATATACCACAAGAACAACAGCAACACCGCTCTCGAGCAACAAACGGTCGACGAGTACCTTGATCTGTTCATAAATTTCAAACTCAAGGTGATCGAAGCCGAGGAAATGGGTCTGGATACCACCGCCGCTTTCATCCGGGAGTTCAACGGGTATAAAAAACAGCTGGCAAAACCATACCTCAGCGATCAGGAAGAAGTTGACCAGCTCGTTAAGGAAGCCTTTGAGAGAGCCCAGAAGGACATTCACATAGGCCACATACTGATCCGGATGAATGAGTTTGCAGGCCCAGAAGATACGGCACAGGTCTATGAAAAGGTCATGGAAATCAGGCAAAGGATCCTGGACGGCGAGGATTTCGGCACCATGGCAAAAGCATACTCGGATGATCCCTCGGCCAAGACCAATGCCGGAGACCTTGGATGGTTCACCGTTTTCCGCATGGTCTATCCTTTCGAAACAGGCTGTTACAACACGCCCAAGGGCGGGATCTCCATGCCGGTCCGCACCCGTTTTGGTTACCATATCATCAAGCT
>CAZVLG010000370.1:0-3367 GCA_964627835.1 uncultured Bacteroides sp. | reverse complement strand
GAATCGAGTTTCTGCTTGACAAAGGTGACGGCATCCTTCTGTTCCCTGGTTGCATTGTTCTTGCTGGCCGAATAGGACTGGATCATCTCGCTGTAGGTCTGGCTGATCCTGAGGTCTGGCACGTTGCGGGCATTCAGGCTGAGCTGGAGTTCTCCGTCGCTATTGTCCAGCACAAAATCCGGGACGATATGCTGTATGCTTTTATTCTGGGGGTCGCTGAATGAACTGCCGGGTTTGGGATTCAGCTTCAGGATCTCGTCAAGGGCCCCTTTCAGTTCTTCCTCGCTTATGTTCAGGCGGGTGACGATCTTCTCGTAATGTTTTTTCGTGAATTCGTCAAAATAGTACTTCAGGATCTTCCGTGCCAGGGCTATTACGGGCACGTCCTGGTTTTTCGCCTCGATCTGCAACAGCAGGCATTCCTGCAGGTCCCTCGCCCCCACGCCGATGGGGTCGAAGTCCTGGATCACCTTCAGTATCTCGAGCAGGGCATCTTCGCTGGTGCTGATATTCATCGAAAAGGCCAGGTCATCGACAATGGCATTCAATTTCCTCCTCAGGTAGCCATCCTCGTCGATGTTCCCCAGGATGTAATGGGCCAGCATTTCCTGCTCCTCGGTCAGGTCCCTCAACCCGAGCTGTGCCTCCAGGTGTTCATGGAAGGACGTTCCCCCCGAATAGGGGATATCCTCCTTGCGATCGTCCTTTGAATAGTTTTTCGTGGAAAGGCGGTAGCTTGGAATATCCTCGTCATCGAGGTAATCCTCCAGCGAAAACTCATCCCGGTCCTGGTCCTGTTCGCTGTCCTGGCTGATCTCCTCCTCCAGTCCCTCCTGCTCCTCGCTCTCCTTTCCCTCGGCCCCTTCTTCCAGTACGGGATTCTCCTCAAGTTCCTTCTTAATCCGTTGTTCCAACTGGAGCGTAGGGATCTCCAGCAGCTTGATCATCTGGATCTGCTGCGGGGAGAGTTTCTGCAACAACTTCTGCGATAACCTCTGATTCAGCATAACCTCACAAAATACCAGTAAGTACTAGGGAAAGATACGAAAAAACCCAAAATCCGGAAATGATTTTTAATACGTTCTTGCTCCCCACATGAATTGTCCCATATGGACAAAGGCGGCGCGCGGATTAACGCACATGACGGGGATTTTGGAGGTATTGGCAATGATTTGCTGTTCGGCGGCGCCCAGCATGTAGTCGGCTATGCTGATGTTCTTGGTGGTGGTGATCAGGATCAGGTCGGCTTTCTTTTCCTTTGCGAAATCGATGGTTTCCCTGGCCAGGCTGGAGGATTTCTTGGCCGTATGTATCTCGTAATCAAGGTTATTCTGTATCAGGAACTTAACGGCAAAGGTAAGGTTGACGTTCACTTTCTTTTTCAGTCCCTTGTCCCTCACCGGCGCCTTGAACAGGTACACCTTGCTGTCGAAATATTTCCCGAGGTAGATGGCCCACTGCAGTTTTTCCTTGTTCTCGGCCTTGAAATCAATGGGAAAGACAATACTGTTGAAACGCTCGCTGCTGTCCGGCTTGTCCTGGATCACCAGGAAAGGCACGGTGGATCCTACGATCACCTTGAGGGCCTTGCTGCCGATGATCTTCTGCATGCCTTTGATCCCGTGGGTCCCCATGATCACCATCAGGGCATCCGAATCGTTGGCGTAGGCCGCGATTTCCTTGTTGATGCTGCCGGTCAGGACGATCCCCTGGAGGTCAAAATCATACTTGCGGCTGCGTTCCTCGACCTGGTTCTGGAAATCGGCTTTGAGCTTGTTCATCGGGGCATTCCCGTCGGTATGGTCAACGATGTGCACCAGGCGGATCTCGTTATCCACCTGGCGGGCAATCCGCAGAGCGTGCAACAGGGCGTTTTCAGACATCTCGGTATTGTCCCATGTCACCAGTAAGGTATTCCGGCTTTTTTCCATTTTTCAGGTTGGGGTATCAGTCCTTAAAATTACATAAACTTTTAATTTTATAAAATCCCCCTTCCATTTGTGACTCGCCGCATCCGTCATCCGTGTGGTTAGTCCCGGTAAATGCCATTTGAAACCGGCGACGGGCCGTACCGGTCAATTCACACCCGGATGTTGATACCGGATTGCCGGCAGGTTCTTCCTGCATCGATAAAAATATTATTTTTGTGCCGATGAAAGAAGCAAACAGGCCAAAGATCAAAGACCTCCTGGTGTCGAAGGAATTCGGGAAGGATTTTGTGCTCAAGGGATGGGTGCGGACCAAGCGCGGGAACAAGAAAATTGCCTTCGTGGCATTGAACGACGGGAGCACCATCAACAACATCCAGGTGGTCATTGACGTACCGCAGTTCGATGAAGCGATGATCGACCAGATCACGACGGGGGCCTGTATTGCCCTTACCGGTACCCTGGTCGAATCCATGGGAAAGGGACAGAGCGTCGAGATCCAGGCGAAGGAAGTGGAAGTTTACGGTCCCGCAGACCCCGAAGTCTATCCCCTTCAGAAAAAGGAGCATTCCATGGAGTTCCTGCGGGAGATCGCCCATCTCAGGCCCCGCACCAATACCTTCGGTGCCATCCTGAGAATCCGCCACCACCTGGCCTTTGCCATCCATAAATATTTGAACGACAACGGGTTCTTTTACATGCACACCCCCATCATCACCGGTTCGGATGCCGAGGGAGCCGGGGAAATGTTCCGGGTAAGCATCCTGGACCCGGTCAAGCCCCCGCTTACGGATGAGGGGGAAGTGGACTTTTCGAGGGATTTCTTCGGAAAGGAGACCAGCCTGACCGTATCCGGGCAACTCGAAGGGGAACTGGGCGCCCTTGCGCTTTCGAAAATCTATACTTTTGGTCCCACATTCCGGGCCGAGAACTCCAACACCCCCCGACACCTGGCCGAATTCTGGATGGTCGAACCGGAAATGGCCTTCTACGAGATCCAGGACAACATGGACCTGGCCGAGGATTTCCTGAAATACCTGATCCGCTACCTGCTGGAAACCTGCCTGGACGACCTGGAGTTCCTGCAGAAAATGTACGACGAGGCCCTGATCGAACGGCTGAACTTCGTGCTCGACCAGGCATTCGAACGCATCACTTATACCACGGCCATCGAGATCCTCGAATCTTCCGGGCAGGACTGGGAATTCCCCGTGAGCTGGGGAAAGGACATGCAGGCCGAACACGAGCGCTACCTGGTGGAAAAGCATTACAAAAAACCGGTCATGGTCACCGATTACCCCAAAGACATCAAGGCCTTTTACATGAAACAGAACGACGACGGCAAGACGGTTCGCGGGCTCGACGTATTGTTCCCCCGCATCGGCGAGATCATAGGGGGCAGCCAGCGTGAGGAAAGCTTCGAAAAGCTCGAGCGCCGT
>CAZVLG010000369.1:0-1986 GCA_964627835.1 uncultured Bacteroides sp. | reverse complement strand
CACATCCGGGGGGCCTTCCCGGTCAATGAACTCCTTTGTCAGTACTTCGCGGATGTCCCCGCTGAAGAACCGGGCATTCTTGATCCCGTTCAGTTCTGCATTGACCTCTGCATCCCGTATGGCCTCTTCGATGAACTCGATGCCCACGACCTTCCGGGCCCCGGCGGCCAGGAACAGGCCGATCGTGCCGGTGCCGGCGTAAAGGTCATACACCAGCTCCTTGCCGGTGAGTGCGGCGAATTCCCTCACCTTGCGGTACAGTTCCAGGGCCTGCAGGGAATTGGTCTGGAAAAAGGATTTGGGACCGACCCTGAATTGCAGGTCCTCCATTTGTTCAACGATATGGTCCTTCCCCGAATGCAGCAGGATTTCCCGGTCCGAAATCGTATCGTTGGCCTTCCGGTTGATGCAATACATCAGCGAGTGGATCTCCGGGAAAGCCGACCTCAGGTGGTCAAGCAGGGCAAGGCGGGGGGATTCATCCTCATCAAAGAACACCAGGATGACCATTACATCCCCCGAAAGATTGTTCCGTATGATCAGGTTCCTTAGAAGCCCGCCCCCGGTCTTCAGGTCGTAAAAGCTCAATCCCGATTTATGCGCATAATCCCTGACCGCCTGCCGGATCGCGTCCGAGGGTTCCGGCTGGAGGTGGCATTCCTCCAGGTCGATCACCTTGTCAAACATCCCGGGTATATGGAACCCCAGTCCATTGCGGTCAAGGAATTCATCCCCCGACCGTACCTCTTCTTCAGAGAGCCAGCGGCGGTTTGAGAAGGTGAACTCCAGCTTGTTGCGGTAATGTCTTTCTTTTACGGAAGCCAGGATGGGCCGGACGGGGGGGAGTTCGAGGTGCCCGTGTCTTACAAGGGTATTCTCAACCTCCTCCTGCTTGTAGAACAATTGCTCAGCATACCGCAGATCCTGCCAGCGGCATCCCCCGCATAATCCAAAATGCTTGCAGAACGGTTCGCTGCGTTTATCGGAGTACCGGTGGATCTTAACCACCCTTCCCTCCTGGTAGGATTTCCTGCGCCGCGTCACCTGCAGGTCGACTACATCGCCCGGCAGTCCACCCGAGATAAAGGTAACCAGGTTGTCAACCCGCGCAACGGCTTTCCCCCTGGCGCCGATGTCCGTGATCTCTACATTCTCCAGCAGGGGCAGCTTTTTTCTTTTTCCCATCCGGTCTCCCTTCGCTCGCGCGATCAGTCAATGACAATGCCGGAAAGGATCTTCTCCATGTCCCGGTATGCCTTTTTCATGGCAGACCGGACATTCCCCGGCATCTTCCTGGACATGGCGGGGATATTCAGCCTTGAGATGTAGGTTTTCCCGTCCGACTTGGTATAAACGGAAACCCGGCAGGGCATCAGGTTGGAATAAATACGCTCCTCGTCTCCTCCGAGGATTTGCACCGCGTACTCGGGATTGCAGAGGGCGAATACCTTTACCTGGTTGACTTCCTTGCCGGCCTTGGCCAGGCTTGCCTGCAGGTCATGCACGGCGGGGATCGACCATCCGGCACCCTTTATCGACTGCTCCACCGTCGTCAGGGTGGTTGCGAAATCATAACGGCTCTCGTTTTCCAGCATCATGGGTGGGGAGAACAGCAGGCTTACCGCCAGGGCGCCGGCAATGCCGCCCGCAATAATGGATATTAAAAATGCAACGATCTTTTTTTTCATAATGGCAGGGTGTTAATTCACACAGAGTTTGTTTAATTTGCAAAATTTGGCAAAAATTCCCGAACTGTCAAATGTTTGCACTGGATAATATATCTATGCGCTTCGGATCCCAGGAGATCTTCCGGGATGTTACCCTTATCGTGAACCAGAAGGATCGTATCGGTCTCGTTGGACGGAACGGTGCAGGCAAGACCACACTGCTCAGGATCCTGGCGGGTCTGCAGGAACCTTCTGAAGGGAAGGTGGTCATTCCCGAAGGCACCGAGGTTGGTTATCTTCCCCAGCAAATGAAATACAG
>CAZVLG010000368.1:0-7530 GCA_964627835.1 uncultured Bacteroides sp. | reverse complement strand
ATCACAGTACATGATCTCGGGGATTACCCTTCCTCCGCACATGCCGTAACCAATGGCGGTTCCCACAATCGCTCCTTCAGAAATCGGGGAATTGAACAGGCGGTGGTAGGGCAGGGCTTCCGTCAGTCCCCTGTAAACCGCAAACGCCCCACCCCAGTCACGGTTTTCCTCACCGTATGCGATCAGGGTAGGATCTTTGTAGAACCGGTCCAGGATGGCTTCGAACAGCCCGTCCCTGAGCTGGTACTGCTTAAGCCCGGAAAAAGGTTTGCCTTCCCCATCGAAGGCATAACGCTCTTTTTTGGATATTTGCTGGACCCTCGGGTTTTCTTCCTGGGACAGCAAAACTTCCGGCTTGCTGTCTTCCATCCGGTCGACAGATTCATTGGAAAACATCATTTCCCCGATGAGCTCACTGGATTTGACCAGGTCCATGCGCGGGGAAATTGCATCGTCCGTTGAAAGTTTCGTTGCCCAGAAAACCAGTTCCTCGGCATCCTTCTTGATCCGGTTCAGCTCGGCCCGGGATGCGATCCCCCCGTCCATCAGCTGCTCCCCGTAGGTAATGATGGAATCCACCTTCTGCCAGGCTTCCAGTTCCTCTTTCGAACGGTAGGTGGAAGCATCGGAAGGAGAGTGTCCGCTGAAGCGGTAGGTCAGCACGTCGAGGAAAACCGGTCCTTTTTTCTCACGGATCACGTCCATCTTGCGGCGGTAGGCGTCGATCACGGCCAGCGGATTGTAACCGTCGACCCTTTCGGCATGCATATTCTGCCGGTTCAGCGCGGCACCCACCCTCGCTGCGATCTTAAAGCCCATGGTTTCCCCACAGGTCTGTCCCCCCATTCCGTACTGGTTGTTCATAATGTTGAACACGAGGGGGAGTCCGCCTTTTTGGTCCCCTTCCCAAAGGGTATGGTACTGGGCCATCGTGGCAAATACGAGTCCTTCCCACACGGGACCGCAACCCAGGGATGCATCCCCGATGTTGGCGACCACGATCCCGGGTTTACGGTTGACTTTCTTATAAAGGGCGGCGCCCACGGCGATATCACCGGAGCCCCCGACAATGGCGTTATTGGGATAGATTCCGAAGGGTGTGAAAAAAGCATGCATGCTGCCTCCGAGTCCCCTGTTAATCCCGGTCTCCCGGGCAAAGATCTCGGCCAGTGTGCCGTAAACCAGGAAACGAATGGCCAGTGCCCTTGCATCATCCTTATGATCCCGTTCCACGATGCTGAGTATTTTTCCCCCGAAATACTCCTCCATCACCTGTAGAAGCTCCTGGTCATCCATCTTCTGTATGGCCGAGAGGCCCTTGGCCAGGATCTCCCCATGCGAGCGGTGGGAACCGAATATATAATCGTCCCGGTCAAGCAGGTAGGCCATTCCCACGGCAGAAGCCTCCTGACCGATCGAGAGGTGTGCGGGTCCCGGGTGATCGTACTGGATCCCCTGGTATTCTTCCGTGGTCTTGATCAGGTCCAGCATCGTCTCGAATTCCCGGATGATTACCATATCCCTGAATATCCGGATAAGATCCTCCTTCGAGAAGTTTTCCTTTTCCTCCTCGATGGACTTTTCATAGACATTCACCGGGATGGGAGGGATCTCCAGCATCTGCGGTTTCCGGATCTCTTCGGGATCGATGAATTGTTTCTTTGACATGACTTTATAGCTTTATCAGATCGTGATCAAATTGTTCAATTTCTTGCTTGATTTCCACCAGGAAGCGGGTTGCGGGTCCCCCGTCAAGGGCCCTGTGGTCATAGGTCAGGGAAAGCCCGATATAGGGCACAAAACCAAAGGTTCCGTCTTCCATCTTCGCGGGTCTTTCAAGTATGGTATTTACCCCCAGGATGGCGGCCTGTGGAAGATTGATGACCGGGGTGAACATTTCCACCCCGTAAGCCCCGAGGTTGGAAACGGTAAATGTGGCTGCTTCCGGCTGAAGCAAGTCCGGGTCTATCTTCCCGCTCCGGGCGGCAGCGGCCAGTCCGGCAGTCTGCCCCGAGAGCCCGGCAAGGGATAGATCATCGGCATTCCGGAGAACCGGCACCATGAGTCCCCTGTCCGTATCCACCGCAATCCCCAGATGAACCTTCCGGAACCGGCGAATGGAATCCCCCATGAAATGCACGTTGGCACCGGGATGTTTCTTCAGGGCCCGGATAACCGCAAAACAGACCATGTCGTTCAGGGTGATGTTATGGGCATATCCTTCCTCCTGCATTTTCTTAACCTTGCTTCGAAGGGAAAGGATGCGGCGGGCGTCCGCACCGAGATGGTGGGTCAGCTGGGCGGAATTCTGAAGGGAAGCATGCATGGCCTTCGAGATCAGGCGGCGCATGTTCGACAGGGGCTGGTCTTCCCATTCCCCATCCATTCCCGGTTTTCCCCCCGGTGCAGCCCCTGCAGGCGCAGCCTTCCCCGCAGCGAGGTCTTTCTCCGCAGGAGCTTGCTTTTCCTTCCCAGGTGCCTTTTCTTTTAAATCAGGCACCGGAGCTTCCTGCGGAGCAATCCCGGGAGAAGGTGCTTCTTCAGATGGAGCCGATGCTGCCAATGCAGAGGTTCCCAGCCCTTCTATATCACGTACGATGATGCGCCCGTTGGGACCGCTGCCCTGCAGGTCGCCCACATCAATTCCCCTGGCTTCTGCCATTTTCCTGGCACGGGGGGAGATCCGCAGTTTGGATTCCTGGTTCCCGGCAAGGGCAAGGCTCCCGGCAGCGTCTTCAATCACCGCAGTGTCTTCAATCACTGCAGTGTCTTCAGTCCCAACTGCGTTTTCAGTCCCTGCAGTGTCTTTATTCCCGGCAGCGTCTTCATTCCCTTCGGCTTCTTCACTCCCTGCGGCGTTTTCAATCCCAACAGCGTCTTCAGTCCCTGCATCGCTTTCAGGTGCAGCACCACCCGCTGCCTTCTCCGCGCTTTCCCCTTTCTTTCCGATAAGCGCTACTTCCGAAAGCACGGGAACTTCATCCCCGGCTTCGAAATAGACCTCCAGCAGGATGCCTTCAACGTGTGCTTCTTCTTCAAAAGATGATTTATCGGTTTCATAGGCAAAAAGGAGATCCCCTTTTTCTACCCTGTCGCCCTTTTTCTTGTACCATTCCGTAATGATGCAGGTCTCGACGGATTGTCCCTGCTTTGGCAAGATAACCGAGGTAGCCATAGTATTGGTTTGTTTATAACTTGTATATACAAGTACAAATTTACAACAAAAAACAACATATCAAAAACTTTTGGATGATTTTATTGGTTCGAATTATAAATAACTCATTGTCTGATTATTAGCAAAACGAAACAAAATTATTCCGAATGAAAACCACGATTAACACAAAAATGATTATTTTTACATTTGTTATCTGTATGTATAAACATGTCAGCGAACCAGCTCCCGAGATACCGGAAACTTTACGAGACCCTCAGAAGGCGCATAGAGGATGGCGTTTATAAAAAGGGCGAGCTTTTGCCCTCGGAAAACGAGCTCTGTACCGTTCACAGCATGACCCGGCCCACCGTGCGCAAAGCGCTTGACAAGCTAATGCACGAAGGTTATATCCTTAAACAGCAGGGACTGGGAAGCATTGTCCAGGGACCGCCAACCGGCATCGGCATTCTTTCCTTCTCAGGAACCACTTCGGCCATCGGCGAACAGAACCTGAGAACAAGGATCATCGTGAACCCGCAGATCCGCAAATGGGATCATGCATTCGGTTTTGAGATCACGAAGCTGGAAAAGGAGGTCGGATGCATTTACATGGAGCGTCTCAGGCTCGTGAACGACAAACCTATTTTCTACGACATCACCATGCTTCCCAATATCAATCTTCCCAGGTTTACTTCACGGAAATTCGGGGACAGGTCCCTCTTCAACATCCTGCGCCAGAATTACCAGATACAGGTAATAGGCGGCGAGCAGAAAATCTACGCCACCCGTGCAGATGAGAGGATACAGGAGCACTTCGGCGTCCACGGCACCCACCCCATCCTGAAGCTGGAACGGAAGCTCCGGACAAACCGCCCCGGATATTTCTTCTACAGCCAGGTTACCTGCAATACGGAGGATGCCGGGCTGTACGGTACTTTTTAGCGCCGGACTGCTCAAATTCAATGCCATTTTGTGCAAATCTTGTCCCAATTCCGATATTGATTCCATACCGGTAAAGGGATAATTTTAAATGGTGCAAATTTGATGTATCTTACAAGGGCCAAACTCAATCGAACACCATGAAAGGAATTCTTCTGATCGCCATTGGCAGTCTTGGGGCAGCCAGTTTTTATGTACCATTTAAGAAAGTCAAAGACTGGGCCTGGGAATCGTACTGGATCGTCCAGGGTCTTGCGGCCTGGATCATCGCGCCATGGCTCTTTGCCCTCCTGACGGTTCCTTCCGGAACGCTGATGGACATCATCCACGGCTCGCCTTCATCCGCCAAGTGGCTGGCCATTATGTTCGGTGCACTCTGGGGGGTCGGGGGACTCACCTTCGGGCTTAGTATACGCTATCTCGGGGTTGCTTTGGGACAAAGCATTGCACTTGGTTTCTGTGCGGCTTTCGGAACCCTCATCCCGCCCATGGTGGCCGGGGAGAACCTTTTTACCACACATGCCGGGGTTCTTACCCTTATCGGGGTGGCCGTCTGTGTGGCGGGGATCGCCATTATCGGGTATGCCGGTGCCCTGAAGAACAAGGGACTCAGTGAGGAGGAACGAAAGGCTGCCGTAAAGGAATTTGCCCTGAAAAAGGGCATCCTGATCGCCATCCTGGCCGGCGTGATGAGCGCCTGCTTTGCCTATGGATTTGAAGCAGGAAAACCGATCAATGAAACCGCGGCCCGGTTCGGGACCAACGAACTCTTCCTGAGCAATCCGACCCTGATCTTCATCCTACTGGGCGGTTTTGCCACCAACCTGGTGTACTGCGTTTACCTGAACATTAAAAACGGAACCGGGGGAGACTATCTGAACGTCCCGACACCAGTCTTCCTCAACAATATCCTGTTTACCTTCCTGGCAGGCTTCCTGTGGTTCCTGCAGTTCCATTTTTACGGGATGGGGAAAAGCCAGCTCCCGCCCCAGATGGAGGTCTTCGCATGGAGCATCCTGATGGCCCTCAATATTGCATTCAGTAATATCTGGGGACTCTTCCTGAAGGAATGGAAAGGCGTAAGCAGGCAAACGCTGGTGATCCTGCTGATCGGAATCGTGGTCCTGATCCTGTCCACTTTCGTGGTCAATCTCAGTTAATGTCTTATCCATAAATACCCAGAATCATGCAAAAACGAATCGGTTTCAAAATGAAACTCAATCCAGGCCAGCTTGAAGAATACCGGAAAAGGCACGGCGGGATCTGGCCGGAACTGCACAAACTTTTAAAAGACAGCGGTGTTTCCGAGTACAGCATATTTTTCGATGAGGAAACCAATATCCTCTTTGCCTTCCAGAAACAGGCAGGGGATCAGGGTTCACAGGACCTGGGAAAAGATCCCGTCGTACAGAAATGGTGGAAATACATGGCAGACATCATGGAAACCAATCCGGACCATTCGCCGGTGACCATCATGCTGGAAGAGGTGTTTTATATGGAATAAATAACCATCACACTAGAATAATAAATCATGAAAAACGTAGACAAAGCCTATGAACTGGCCAGGGAACAGTACGCAAGCCTGGGGGTGGATACCGAAGCCGTATTGAAACAAATGGAGAAGGTCCAGATCTCCCTTCACTGCTGGCAGGCAGATGATGTTGTGGGATTTGAAACCACCGCCGAGGGATTGTCCGGCGGCATCCAGGCCACCGGGAATTATCCCGGGAAAGCAAGGAATATCGATGAACTGAGGATGGACATTGACAAATCCATGTCCCTCCTGCCCGGGAGACAGCGCTTTAACCTCCATGCCTTTTACGGGGATTTCAAAGGCAAGATCGTCGACCGCGACGAGATCACCGTTGAACACTTCCAGAGCTGGATCGACTGGGCAAAGGACCAGGGCATAGGCATCGATTTTAACTGTACCTGTTTTTCCCATCCCAGGGCCGCGGACGGATTCACCCTTTCGAGCAAGAACGGGGAAAACCGGAAATTCTGGATCGAACATACCAAACGCTGCCGCAGGATCGGCGCAGAAATGGGAAGGCAGCTGGGGACCCCTGCGGTTCATAACATCTGGATCCCGGACGGATCAAAAGACACACCGGTTGACCGGTACACGCACCGTGCCCTTTTAAAGGATTCACTGGATGAGATCTTCAAGGAAGAATTCCCCTTCGAACACCTCAAGGATGCCATCGAGAGTAAGCTTTTCGGGATAGGGCTGGAGTCCATGACCGTTGGATCCCACGATTTCTACCTGTCCTACGCAACCAAGAACAATAAACTGATCTGCCTGGATGCCGGGCATTTTCATCCCACAGAGCAGGTTGGGGACAAGATCTCCGCCTGCCTTTTATTTGTTCCGGAACTTCTGCTGCATGTCACACGCCCCTTAAGATGGGACAGTGACCATGTGGTGACACTCTCGGATGAGATCCTGCTGATCGCGCATGAGGTGGTCAGGGCCAACGCACTTGACCGGGTGAACCTGGGTCTCGACTTTTTCGATGCCAGCATCAACCGGATCGGGGCCTATGTGGTCGGCACACGGGCCTTCCAGCAGGCCATGCTGATCGCCCTCCTCGAGCCCCGAAAACTGCTGTTGGAATACGAAGAATCCGGTCAGCATTTCGAACGCCTGGCTGTCCTCGAGCTGATGAAAGCAAAGCCCTTTGGCGCAGTATGGGATTACTACTGCCAGAAGCAGGGGGTGCCTGTGGGACAGGAATTCATCGCCGAGGTCCAGCAGTACGAAAAAGACGTCCTGAGCAAGCGGAAATAAATCTCCCGGGGCGGGTTCCTGTGCAGGGGCCCTTTGGCCGAAACCATCCGCACGCACGGCGGAAACAGAATGCCGGTAAGCCTCGCCTGCAGGGAAGCTGTCTTCGAACACGGTACTAAATTAACGTGAGTTCGACATAATTTCAAATAGCTAATGCCATGGATTGATCAATAACTTCCAGGTTCAGGGTGGGTTTCTTAGGTAAATACGAATAGGCTATCAAGCCGGAAATCAGATTGACAATAAACCCTTCCGGACTTCTGTGTCGTGTATGTTCGATCTGGCAAATATTTTTCAGCTCATCAACAACAGTCTCAATGATAGCACGTTTGCGGAGCAGGATTTTATCGGACATATGCATAAGACTGTTTTTCATGTTCTTTCTCAATTTGGTTATCAGATGGATCCCATCGATAAAGAGCTGCTCGAAAAGTGTCTTGGAAATGTACCCTTTATCACCAAACAGTTTACCGTGGATCCGCGAGAGTAGATTGGTTCCGGAAAGGGGATTCCTGTCATTTACATTACCAGGGGTAAGTACAAAATCAAGAATTTCCCCTTTATCGTTGATGATGAAGTGAAGCTTAAGACCGAAGAACCATCCAATGCTGCAATGGCCCTTTGTTGCCAACCCCCGCAGCACCTT
>CAZVLG010000367.1:0-3128 GCA_964627835.1 uncultured Bacteroides sp. | reverse complement strand
ATACGTGACACAGCTTCCCACACATGCTCCCTCCTTTGCATTTTATGCCAACCTGCCCCAGTACATCAGGGAGCCATACAAAAGATACCTGGAGAACCGCTTGCGGGAAAAATTCCGGTTCACCGGCGTGCCGGTACAGATTTTCTTCCGGAAAAAATAGCATCCGCCGGTCCCCTGTCCCTGACCTTTGGGGCGGGAATGGAAGCATGCAATTATTAATAGGAAAATTCGTTGTATTTTTGTGATCCGGACATGAAACGATTAGCATTAATAATGATCCCTGCGACGCTGCTGCTTGCCGGCTGTCCCACACCCAGCGTACTTCCCGATATACCCAGGGTGGAATACAAGAGTTTCATACTGACCGAAAAGCCCAATGACCTCGTACCCAATTTGCTTACCGGGGAACTGGTCTTTGATTTCGAGGACGGGGACGGGGACATCGGATTTGAGGCCGGTTACTTCGCTCCGCCCGACACAAGCACCCAGCCGGATTCAACAAAATACAACCTTTTCCTTACCCTCCATGAGAAGGTCGATGGGAAATACCGCAGGATCGATACCTCCGAGCTGGAGTCCAAGCCTTTTTACCGGATACCTCCCCTTGACCGGGAAGGCCAGAACAAAACGCTGAAGGGGGAAATCAAGGTGGACATTGAATACTTCACCATCCCTTGTGATACACTGAGGTACTCATTCTATATAATGGACAGGGCTTTACACCGCAGCAATACGGATACCACAGAAGAAATTGTCTTTATCGACTGGAAGGACAGGTAGGCCGGATCAAATCGCTATACCCGTGAACAATAGATCTTCCGTCTGCCCAGTAGCCTGAATCCGTATCAGGTCTAGATACCCATGAACAATACATCGTCCGTCTGCCCTGCGGCCTGAGGCTGGCTCAGATCTCGATCCCCATGAACAATACATCATCCACCTGTTCGGTGTCCTCTTTCCATATCTCAAAATTATTCTTGATATAGTAGTATTGTTCTTCCATGGGCTTTTCATGGATATCCCGAAGCATGTTTTTCAGGCGAACCATTTTGAATTTCTTTCCCAGCGGGCCGCCAAACTGGTCCGGGTAACCGTCCGAGAACATATAGATCTTGTCTCCCTTATCGAGCTGGAATTCATTGATCTCAAAAACTTTTTCTTCTTTCTCATACTGTCCGCCGACCGAACTCCGGCTTCCCTTGACATATATCTGTTCCCCGTCCCGGTAAATGATCATGGGTCTCATGGCCGAAGAAATCCTTAATTTATTGGTTTTGAGGTCGATTTCGGAAACAATGATGTCCATCCCATCGTTCGATCCTTCTGCTTCAAGGTTCTGGTTCAGGGCGGCCATGATCTCCATATCCAGGGTTGCAAGCAGGTTGTCGGGTGAATCGACTCCCTTTCGAACGGTGATGTCCTTGATAAGAGTGGTCCCGATCATTGACATGAATGCTCCGGGCACCCCGTGTCCCGTCGAATCCGCACAAACGATGACAAACTTGTTGTCCTTCATCTTATCGTACCAGTAAAAATCGCCGCTTACGATGTCCCTTGGCTGGTAAAACACAAAAGATCCGGAAAAGGTCTCGTGCAATTTGCTGATCGGCGGAAGGATGCTCGCCTGGATGCGTTGTGCATAATTGATGCTGTCTGTAATGTCCTTGTTCTTGATCTCTATCTCCTCCTTCTGCATCACTACTTCGCGGGTTCGTTCATCCAGTTTCTTCTTCAGGATCTCCTGGAATTGTCTTGCCTTTCGTTCCCGGTACTTTATGATGAAAAATACGACTGAGATGAGTACGAGGACCGAGATGGAAATGAACCACCAGGTTTTCCAGACGGGCAATTTGACACGGAGGCTGAATTCAACGGGGACATCCGTACATATCCCTTCTGAATTACATGCCCGCAGCATAAAGGTGTAATTGCCATCTTCGATGCGTCCGTAATTTACATAAGGTATATTGGTGGGATCGGACCAGTCATCGTATCCATCGAGCTTGTACTGATAAGTAACTTTTTCGGGTGCTGCATAATTAATACCGATAAAATCAACCCTGAGTTTGTATATGCCGTAGGGCAAGACAATGGGCTTGCTGAAATCAAATTTCCTGTCCGAGATCAGGACGGAGGTGATATTGGTCAGAGGTGCCATAAGGTTAGGCCTTTCTTTTCGGGTATCGTACATAACCAGTCCCTCAGAGGTCCCGAACATCACCACTCCCTCAGGGGTTACGGCCGAGGCATTGGGCTGGCAGTCCCCATTGATGCCGGACTCTGTTCCCATGGACACCACCATTCCCTGCATAATATCGATCTTGCTGACCCCGAGCCTGTGACCGACCCAGATACAACCCTGCCCATCGTTGAGTATGCTGTAGCAGGAGTTAGATTTCAGTCCCTGTTCCGTTGAAATATAATCCGGGGTATCCGCCACAAATTTGAATACCCCGTTATCTTCCGTGGCCGCCCAGAGGTTTCCGTATTCATCTTCGGCAATGGAAACAAACTCAAGGATAAAGGAACCGGCACCGCTAATGGAAAAGGACTTATCGGTATTGACCGAATAAAGCCCGTTGCTCCTTGTTGCGATCCAGACGGTCCCCTCCCGATCGACGAAAATATCGCGGATCCGGTTATGCGGGAGCCCTTCCGAGGTGCTGAACCGTTCCATGTGCCCAGTTTCTTCACTCACTGCGAGCACGCCGTTATTGGTTGCCACCCATAGCATGCCATCCCTGCCATCAATGGCATTTATTGTATTCTCAAGGGAATTCTGGGAGGAATAATAGGGAAGTATCCTGCCGGTCCGGATATTCATCCGGTAAAGGCCACTGCTGCCTGTACCGATCCAGAGGGTTTCTCCGCTCTGGAAAAGGGCCCTGATCCTGTCATCTGGCAAGCCATTGGCGACGGTGTACTGCTTTGACGAACCCTGAAGTCCCATGGTCACCCTGATCAGCTTCCCGGTACCGGCCATCCAGTAACCTTCTTCATCCGTGATCACGGCATTGATCGAATTCACCATCCGGTCGCTGTAATCATGGAAAGTCAGTGCCTCGTTGAACAGGGCGGCCAGGCCGCTGCCGTAGGTCGCGATCCATATATTGCCTTCCATATCCTGG
>CAZVLG010000366.1:0-6078 GCA_964627835.1 uncultured Bacteroides sp. | reverse complement strand
TTATCATGCTGGATAACTTTATGCGGCAAAACGAGGTCCCGATGGTAAACAAAACATACAGATACGATGCAGTCATCCTGACCGATTCCCGCTATGTGAATCCGGAAAGGATGGACTGGTATGTTAAAAACGTCCTGCAAGAGGATGGCATGCTGAAGAAGTCACTGGAGGAGCGGGGACTCAAGGTTACCCGCGTAAGCTGGGACGACCCGGGTTTCGACTGGAGCTCGGCCAGGTACCTCTTGTTCCGTAGCACCTGGGATTATTTTGACCGGTTCAGTGAATTTTCTGCCTGGCTGGAAAAGGTAAGTTCCCTGACCGCCCTGATCAATCCGTATGATACGATCACCTGGAACCTGGACAAGCATTACCTGGCCGATCTGCAGAAGATGGGAATAAATATTCCCCCCACCCTGTTTCTTGAAACCGGAGATCCCCGCACCCTGAATGAGATCATTGCCTCAACGGGATGGTCCGAAATAGTCATGAAGCCTGTGGTTTCCGGCGGAGCCCGGCATACCTACAGGTTACATCCAGGAAATATCCGGGACCACGAAACCATTTTCAGGGAACTTATTTCATCGGAACCCATGCTGCTGCAGGAATTCCAGCAAAGAGTCATCAGCGAGGGTGAGCTTGCATTCATGGTTTTCGGGGGAAAGTACAGCCATGCCATCCTGAAAAAAGCAAAGGAGGGTGACTTTCGGGTACAGGATGATTTCGGGGGATCCGTACACGATCATGCTGCCTCTCAAACGGAGATTAAATTCGCGGAAAGAGTGGTCTCCCTCTGCGATCCGATTCCCGTCTATGCAAGGGTGGATGTGATACGGGACAACCACAACGAGCTTTGCATAACAGAACTTGAACTGATCGAACCCGAGCTCTGGTTCAGGAAATACCCTCAGGCGGCAGACGTATTCGCGGATGCATTCCTGGAATATATTGGCCGTGGGACGATAGACTGAAAACGATACGAAGGAATGGTCCGGGAACAGAACTGGATGACCGGACCTCAACAGGCCCCCACCAGGAAGGGAACTGGACGGGAACAGAAGAAAAAGCTGAAATCGATCTTTAATTGTGCCGAAAGGGATCAAAGAGGGATCGGGAGGGAATCAGAGCCGGATAAGATCCGATTCCTTTAACCAGCCGCGGTTCCCGTCACTCAGCACTACTTCCCTCCACTCACCCAGTTGATCGTCAACGGTTATCTTCGTCCCTTCATGCAAAAGAAAAAGGTCTGTACCGCTTTTATCGTCCGGTGAACTCTTGATGGCCACTGAAGGAGTCCGGATCAGCGCCTGGTTATGCCTGGTGGTGAGCCTGTGTTGCTGATCAGCAAACATCAGGGTCGAGAGAGAGAGGAACAGGAACAGGATCCCCGTCCAGAATCCAAGCTTCCGTATGGAGATCTTCTTTGAAAAGAAATAGACCAGAAGAAATACCAGGGAAGATACAAACGTTGCCAGGCTTACCAGGGCCCAGATGTCCGCATCCAGTGTCTTTACAAAACCCACATACGCCCTTCGCAGAAAGAATTCAGGAAGAACTTCAATGCGGTCAACCACGAATTCACGGGCAACCTCAAGGTTGTTAAGAATGTCTTCGTCCTTTGGTTTTAAAATATGGGCCCGTTCGTAATTCACCAGGGCCATGGTAATGTTGTGGGATTTATAGTATGCATTGCCCAGGTTATAATAGAGCTCTGCAGAAGCATACCCGGAATCGATGATGGACTGATAGGTCGTGGCGGCCCCTTCGTATTCCCCGTTCAGGTATTGTTCATTGCCCGTTTTCAGAATATCCTGGAAACCATTCGTCCCCAGTGCAAGCCGGGAAAACAGCATTAATATCGTTAGGATCCCTGTTAAACGAATCATCATCTGAGATTTTGATCTATTTTGCCGATTACTTTAATACTCCGGGCATAAACCTCTTCCATCTTTCCCTCTGCGGATGCAGGTGCATACCGTGCCATCTCGCAGATATCCGCCAGTTCAATGTATTCTTCAACAAGCTCCGGAGCGGTATCATGCTGTTCAAGTCCGCTGCGGGCCCTATCCTTTGACATCTCCGATACAGGTATATTCAGCTTGTCGACAAGATATCCGACAAGGGCTTTCAGGACGGATTCATAGAATGCCTCCGTTTCATTATTCCTCAAGTGTTCGGAAGCCTTCCTGAGCCTTTTGCGTGCCTCCCTGCTGGCACGCTGGTTTTTGACAAGCTCGATATTTTGCATCCTTTTTATCCTTTTTCTACGGACGATAAGGACAAACAGGAAAAGCAAAAATGCGACCAGGTAAAGTCCGATAAAGAAGCTGGAGCCGTAAAAGGCCTCCCCTATCCGGTGAAGCCGGAAAGCATCATCCTTTATAAAAAGGATATCCTGGCCGATGATCCTCAGATCCTCTTTTGTGCGGCCTGCGATCACTCCGACGGTTTCTTCCTCATCACTCTTGCCGATGACCAGGTCAAATTCCGGTACCGAAACGGTTCTGTATTTTCCCGACTGCGGATCAAAATAATGCAGGCTGACAGGGGCAATCCTGAAATTTCCGGCATGTCTGGGAATCAACAGGTATTCGAATGTCTTTCTCCCTGACTGTCCCCCTTCCGTATTTTTGACATTTGTCTGGATTTTCGGATCGTAGGTTTCGAAATCAGGAGGAAAATTGATGCGGGGAGCCTCCAGCAGCTGTACGTTCCCGGTACCGCTTATACTGAGCTTGTAGGTTATTGCATCGTTGGTCAGGGCCTCGGTTTTATCCATTTCCGCTTTCAGGTCCAGCTTACCCACAGCCCCGGTAAAACCCTCGGGTGCTCCAGGTGGAAGATCCTTTACGGTGATCTTCAGGGGTTTGGATTCCAGCAGTTTGAGTACATTCGTGTAATTGGATCCGAAGAAATCATCGAATGGGCTTCGAGGCCGGTTAACCTGTTGACGGATATAGGTTTCCAGCTTAAATGGGGCAATGGTAATCTCCCCTGTTTTCTGGGGGAACAGTATCACCTTCCGGATCATCCCCGTATTGTAAATCCTGCCTCCGACATTTTCCCTGACCAGGTTCAATTGAGTGGGAGCCTCGATCTCCTGGGTCCAGAATCCGGCAAAATCGGGCATTTCACTCTCACCAAATCCCGCGATCTGCAAACGCGTATACAATTTTATGGTGGCAATGACAGGTTCTCCCCTGTAGATGGTTTTCTTATCCGTAATGACCCGTACAAACAATTCGTCCGAAACATCAACGTCTCCAGCTTGTTCGGTATCCTGGGCGGCCTCACCGGAGCCCGGGGGAGTGCCCGATGCTTCGCCTTCAAGGACTTCGATCTCGACAGGCCGGGATGCATATTCATTTTTATCCACCACAACCTTTGCCGGAGGAATCGTAAAGGTGCCATGCCCTGTGGCCTGCAGGTAATAAGTATAACTGATGGTATAACTGGAGGTGCGCCGCCCGTTAATTATCTGTATGCTGCTGCTGGTACTTTGATTCGGCCCGCTTAGCACATAAAAATCTGAAATCTCAGGAGGGGTAAAGGAAGAGGGCCTCGCATTTACGGTATACACCAGCCGGAACTGCTCTCCCACCCTGACTACTCTTGGAGCTTCCGCCGAAAGGCTTACATCCTGGGCCTCCAGGGTCATGCCCGTAAACAGGGCCAATATGACGGCAAGCTGTTTAATCATTTACCAGTCTTTAAGTACCCGTACCCTCTGGGCCTGGGCTTTTTGCTTTTGCAGTTTTTCCTGTAATTTTTGCTCATCCTGCTGAAGAGCCTGCAGCATTCGCTCGGCATCCTCCCTCGATATTTGCTGTTGTTGTTCCTGCTGATCCTGGTTCTGGTCCTGTTGGTCCTGCTGTTCCTGCTGACCCTGATCCTGCTGGTCCTGTTGATCCTTCTGTTGATCCTTCTGCTGATCCTTGTCCTGGTCCTGTTGTTGCTGCTGTTGTTGCTGCTGTTGTTGCTGGAGCAGGTTCTGTGCGAATGCCAGGTTATACCTGGTTTCTTCATCCAGGGGGTTATTTCGCAGTGCGTTTTTATAGGCTTCAATGGATTCCTCCAGCTGATTGGCCTGAAGCAGTGAGTTGCCCAGGTTATGATACAACTGACTGAGCTTCAGGGGATTCTCCTCGTTATCGGCCAGCTTGTTAAAGTTCCGTGCTGCGTCCTCGTACTTCTCCTGCTTGTAAAGGGCATCTCCAAGGTTAAATTCACCCGCAAAAGACTCTTCGTCTTTCTCAAGCGCCTTTCTGTAAAGGATCTCTGATTCATCGAATTTTTCATCCTTGTACTCTTTGTTCCCCTGACGGATATATTTTCGTTCCGCCTGAGCCAGCATTGAAGCCGGGACAAGGATCCAAAGTGCAAACAGGAATGCAAACTTGTTTCTCATGAGCGATCGAATAATTTAATTCTGCTTAACCATCGGTTTTTCCGTTCCAGTATAATGAATTCCAGCAGAAGAAAGAACAGTCCCAATCCGAACACATATTGAAACCGCTCGTCGTAATCGGAATATACCTTTGATTCCATCTCCTGTTTTTCCATTTTATTGATCTCATCAAATAGTTTATCAAGTCCAACGCGGGTATCTGTCGAACGGATATATATCCCCTCACCGGCTGCCGCAATCCGTCTTAACATGGATTCGTCAAGTTTGGATATTACTGTCTGCCCGCTGTTATCCGTACGATACGTTTTCTGTCCCCCGGCAAACACCGGAATGGGGGCACCCTGGGGAAGTCCGATCCCGATGGTGTGGATCTTAATCCCTTTTTCCACCGCCTGTTTTGCCGCCTCAACGGCATCGTCTTCATGATTCTCCCCATCCGTAATGATAATCAAGGCTTTACTGGTTTCTTCCTGCTGGGTGAACGACCTCATACCCAATTCGATTGCGGAACCGATAGCGGTTCCCTGCCTCGGAACAATATCTGTACTGATGGTATTCAGGAAAAGTTTGGCAGATACATAATCTGTTGTGATCGGGACCTGGATATAGGCATTGCCGGCGAAGACGATCAACCCGATCTTATCATTTACCAGGCGGTCAACAAGTCTCGCTATTGCCTGTTTGGCCCGCTCCAGCCGGTTGGGCTTGATGTCCTCTGCCATCATACTGTTTGAAACATCCAGTGCAATGATGATCTCCACCCCTTCCCGTTTGATCTCCCTGAGTTTTGACCCGAACTGTGGCCTGGCAATGCCAAACACGAGGGCAGAAAGCGAAAGCAGAACCAGGATCGATTTCAATACAGGCCTTGAGAAGGAAACGGCAGGCATCAATGAACCGATCACTTCCGGATCCCCAAAGCGCTTCAGGGCCGACTTCCTCTGGCGGAATACCACCAGGAACACCAGCGCCAGGACGGGTATTAACAATAAAAGGTAAAGATATTCTGTATTGGCAAACCTGAACATTCTGTTTTTACTTAGGGTATATTTCTGAAGACCAAGTATCTTAAAAGTATTTCAATCATAAAAAGAATCGTGGCCAATAATCCGAAACGCATGTATTCCTCCTCCCTCTTGCTGAATTCCTGCACATCAATTTTCGATTTCTCCATCTGATCGATTTCATTATAAATCTCCCTGAGCTTATCGTTATCGGTTGCCCTGAAGTATCTTCCATCGGTTATATCCGAAATCTGCTGCAGGGTCTCTTCATCGATTTCCACCTTTGCATTCTGGTACCGGACACCATAGGGAGTCTGGACCGGCACAGCTGCCATGCCCCGGGTACCCACACCAATGGTATACACGCGTATACCGAATGTTTTCGCGATCTCAGCAGCGGTCAGTGGGGCAATGGCCCCGCGGTTGTTCACACCATCGGTCAGCAAAATAATCACTTTACTACGGGCCTTGCTGTCTTTCAACCGGTTGACGGCATTAGCGAGTCCCATACCGATGGCCGTTCCATCCTCAATCATGCCGCTTTTAATATCATTAAACAGATTGATCAGGACGGCATGATCCGAGGTAAGGGGACACTGGGTAAAACTCTCACCGCTGTAAACCACCAGTCCCATGCGATCGGTTTCCCTTCCGGAAACAAATTCAATG
>CAZVLG010000365.1:0-3482 GCA_964627835.1 uncultured Bacteroides sp. | reverse complement strand
GCGCGTGACATTCATCCAAAAGATAAAATCGTTTATCAGGGGTATTATCGACGGACTCAAAACCATTTACAAACTAAAAAAGCGCTGGGCATTTATTTTTCATTCCATTCTGATCTGGGCATTTTACTGGGTCATGACCTACGCGGCTTTGTTTACCCTTGAAGAGACCTCCCACCTGAAACTGGTCGATGCACTTTTCCTCCTGGTGATCGGAACATTCGGTTTTATAGTCCCCGCCCAGGGAGGCATCGGAGCCTATCATTATATCGTCGCACTCGGTCTCACCCTGTATGCCATCCCGCGTGAAGTCGGGCTCACCTACGCCACCATCACACACGGGGCCCAGATGATCATGCTGATCCTGCTGGGAACTGTTTCTTTCATGCTCCTGTTCTCCTTCCAGCGTAAAACCAGAAAAAAGGCCGCAGCGCTAAAGTTACAGACCCAACATGAGTTCGATTGAGAAAATCCGGTCCAAGATCCTGGACAGTGAAAGCCTGGGGAAAATCCTGGATGCGAAACGAAAGGAAGACAAGCGCGTTGTATTCACCAACGGTTGTTTCGATATCCTGCACAGGGGACATGTGGAATACCTTTCGGATGCATCCGACCTGGGCGAGGTGTTTGTGATCGGGTTGAATTCGGATGCTTCCGTGCGGAAGATTAAGGGAGCCTCCCGCCCTGCCGTTGACGAGGAATCACGGGCCCTGACACTGGCTTCCTTTGAATTTGTTGACTTTGTCGTGCTTTTCAACGAAGATACTCCCTGCGAATTGATGCGGGTCCTGCTCCCGGATATCTGGGTAAAAGGGGGGGACTATGACAATATTGATAAGCTTCCCGAGTTTCATTTGATGGAGGAAATGGGAGGGGAAGTGGTTATTTTGCCTTTCGTGGAGGGTTATTCCACGACCGATATCTACCAAAAAATCCTGGGTTCTGCAAAAAAATAAGTCCAAGTCGGAATTTATCTGCCAGCAATGCGGAGCAAAATCCACCAAATGGATCGGCCGATGCCCCTCCTGTGGAGAATGGAACACTTATGCAGAGGAGATCATCCCGAAAACCGGAAAGGTGCCCACTTATCAGCCTGTGGGACAATCCACCCCCCAGGTGATCACCCAGGTTAAATCCTCAAGCCGCGGCAGGCTGAAAACCGGAATGGCAGAGTTTGACCGCTTGCTTGGCGGGGGATTCGTCTCCGGATCCATGGTCCTTATCGGCGGGGAGCCCGGAATCGGGAAATCCACCCTGGCCCTGCAGATCGCGCTATTGCTTAAGCAAAAGAAAATCCTGTACCTTTCCGGGGAGGAAAGTGCCGAGCAGATACGGATCAGGGCTGACCGGATCGGTTCCGCGCACGATCAATGCATGGTCCTGAACGACACCTGGCTCGAAAACATACTTGCCCATTTGCAGCAGGCAAGTCCTGATCTTGTCATCATTGATTCCATCCAGACCCTTTACACCGACCAGCTGGAATCTTCTCCCGGCACCATTTCCCAGATACGGGAATGTGCAACCAGGATCCTGCAGTATACCAAGGACCGCGGCATTCCGGTCATACTCATCGGGCATATCAACAAGGAAGGCCACCTTGCCGGTCCCAAGGTACTGGAACATATTGTCGATGTTGTACTTCAGTTTGAGGGTGACCGGCACTACGCTTACCGGATCCTCAGGGCCTCGAAAAACAGGTTTGGAGCCACCTCGGAACTGGGAATTTTTGAAATGACTGGTACAGGGCTGAAGGAAATCAGCAATCCATCCGAGATTCTTTTATCCCATGGGGATGAGCGCATGAGCGGCATAGCCATTGCTGCTACCCTTAACGGGAACCGGCCCTTTCTCATCGAGGTTCAGTCCCTCGTCAGCTCAGCCGTGTACGGAACTCCCCAGCGATCCTGCACGGGTTTTGACGTCCGGCGCCTGAACATGCTGCTGGCGGTACTTGAGAAAAGAGCTGGTTTTCACCTCGGTTCAAAGGATGTATTTCTGAACATTGCCGGGGGAATAAAAGTCGAAGACCCTGCCATCGATCTTGCGGTCACGGCGGCCATCCTTTCCTCAAGCAACGAGATCCCCGTTGACAAGAATCTTTGCTTTGCGGCTGAGGTGGGACTCTCAGGTGAGGTCAGGCCGGTCAGCCGTATCGAACAGAGGATCATGGAGGCCGATAAACTGGGTTTTAAAACCATCTTTGTTTCCAGCTACAATAAAAAGGGCCTCGATACTTCCAGATACAAGATCGGTATTAATTTTGCAGGTAAGCTTGAAGAGGTATTTAAAAACTTGTTCGGATAATTTTTCCTAAATTTCAAGCTCATATTTTATTTGGAATGGCCATTGATCCTGCGAACACCATGCTGCGTGAAGATTATACACCATCTTCCCAGCCCTATGAGATCGAAGTACCGGAGATCCAGAGCGGTGATACCTATTATTTCACGACCGAGAGTGGGTTGATGTACCAGGTAAGGTTTGGCAAGAAAAGGGATAATTATCTCGGCAACATCATTAATTTCAGTGTTCTGAGCGATGAATTCGAGGATGAGTATTCCGAGACCAACCGGGGGGAAGTCTACCGGATCATTGCCACGGTCATTGAAATCGTCCGCATCTACCACGAAAACCATGAACATTCCGATACCTATGAATTCACCGGTGAATTCAAGGATGAGCATGAATCGCAGGCCGCTTCCATCCGCTCCCGGCTGTATTACCGTTATTCCCAGCGGATATTGAATAAGAACTGGTATGCTGAATTGGAAGGGAACAAAGTCACCATCCATAAAATCCGCCATCACTGAACCCCATGACCGAACCTGGCCCATTGGCTGTGCTGAGCGTTCAGGATCTGACCATAAGCCTGAATGAAGGCGCCAGAGAGAGAACGATTATCGAAAAGGTATCCTTCTCACTGAATCTCGGAGAATCCCTGGGCATTGTGGGGGAATCCGGATCGGGCAAAACCATCACGGCTCTTTCCATGCTGCAATTACTGCCTCCGGGAATGAAGATCACCCAGGGCAGCATCCTCGTTCATCGAAGGTCCCGACAGGGCGGAAAGGTTCCGGGCTCTAAAGATCTTCCGGGGCCGGAGCATTCCCCGGATTTTCCTGCCGGACCGGCCCCTCTTGCAGATCTTGCCTGCCTGGGAGAAAAGCAAATGCAGGCTTACAGGGGAAGGGTGATCGCCATGATCTTCCAGGAGCCCATGACCTGCCTGAATCCATCGATGCGATGCGGCGACCAGATCGGCGAAGCTGTGCGCCTGCATTTTGGATGCTCCGGGGCCAAAGCCAGGGAGAGAGTATTGTCCCTCCTCAAGGAGGTTCACCTTCCCTCCGAGCCTGGATTTTACCGGAAATATCCTCATCAGTTGAGCGGGGGACAAAGACAGAGGATTATGATCGCCATGGCACTGGCCGGTAATCCGGATATCCTGATTGCAGATGAACCAACCACGGCACTCGATGTGA
>CAZVLG010000364.1:0-15458 GCA_964627835.1 uncultured Bacteroides sp. | reverse complement strand
GTCCGCCGGGATCCAGTCCCTGCCCGTAAATTCCATTGATGAATTATTGCGATACCTCCCCTTTATGGAGATCCAGTCCCGCGGACCCTTCGGCGCACAATCCGACATCCTGATGAGGGGCTCAACCTTCAACCAGGTCCTGGTGCTGATCGATGGGATGCGGATCAACGATCCTCTCACCGGCCATTTCAACAGTAATATTCCGGTTACACTCACGGAGATTTCAAGGATTGAGGTTTACAGGGGACCGGCATCGGCTGTTTATGGGCCGGATGCCGTGGGCGGAGTGGTAAACATCATTACCAGCAGTTTTGATCAGGGAAACCAGGATACGGATGGTATCCATGGGAAACTGGAAGCATGGTACGGCCAGCATAACCTGCGCCGCAGCAATTCGGGCCTGTATATCAAAAAGGGCAGATGGAGGACGGGGGCCGGGATAAGCTACCATGCTTCGGACGGGCACCCGCTGGACCCGGACAGCCTCCGGGGGGATTTTAATATTATCACCCCCTCCCTTTCAGTATCCGGTGAATTATCCGACGAAATAGGGGTGGCCTTCCGGACCGCCTATGATTACAGGCTTTTCAATGCTCGTTATTTCTATACCAACAGTCCCCTG
Source organism: uncultured Bacteroides sp. (assembly GCA_964627835.1). Taxonomy (GTDB): domain Bacteria; phylum Bacteroidota; class Bacteroidia; order Bacteroidales; family SM23-62; genus SM23-62. Next base: position 14,836 of record CAZVLG010000364.1, on the reverse strand, counting down.
GACCTTTCCAGGGAAGAGGTCCGCAAATGGTGGAACCAGCTGCAGCTCAGATTCCGCCTGAATGATCATAATTCCCTGATTTTCATGGCCGGTTACCAGACCACCAGGGATTCCTTTCTGTTCAATCCTGCATTCCCGGCAAATACCCACAGAACTGACTTTGCTAATTATCAGCTAAATCATCAGTATCTGCCCGGTAAAGGATTCCGGCTTGCCTCCGGACTCCAGGCCGATAAGCGAAAGATCTTCAGCAACGACAGGGGAGACCGGGAACACTGGCATGCGGGGGGCTATGTGATACTATCTAAAGCTGCTGGCGATAATGTGAATATTGGAGGTGGACTCAGACTGGATTATGACCCTATATACGGGATGGAAGTGCTTCCCCAGCTGAATCTGTCTTATAGCCCCGGGAAATGGAATTTCAGGGCCTCGGGGGGAAGGTCCATTCGTGCTCCTGATTTCACAGAAAGGTATATTTCCACGGGATTGGAAGGACCCCTTACCCCGGGAAGAAATCTCGGGAACCCGGATCTGCTTGCAGAAAGGGCATGGAGCCTAGAAGGGGGTGCAGACAGGCAAATACTGCAGGGTCTTCAATTCAGGATGACCGGTTTCTACCGGTTTTCGAGGGACCTGATTGACTATATCCTGACAGATGCCGGGGACATCCCTGATAATTCAAACCTTGTCCCCGGAGAACAATACTTCTACGCCCGGAACATCGGTCTGCTAAATACACTTGGTTTGGAAGCCGAGATGAACGGGAAGCATCCACTGGCCGGAAGCTGGGTGCTTGACTGGGGACTTTCCTGTCAGGGCCTGGTATCGAAGAGTGATTCCGCTGTCGTGTCAAAATACCTTTCCTTACATTCCAGGAACCTGGTCCAGGCAAGACTTGGATTAAACTCAAAAGGATTCGGTATCCGGATCACTTCCATGTATAAAAACAGGGATGCTGAATCGGTACTGGAAATCAACCAGCGGCTTTCTGAAGCATACATGCTCTGGAATATAAGGCTGGATAAATATTTCTGGCAGAACCGCTTACAACTTAGCCTTCAGGTAAACAACCTGCTGGATAGGGATTATGCGGATATCATGGGGGCGAAAATGCCCGGCAGGTGGATACTTGGCGGGATTACCCTTAATTTTCCTGGATTATTGTAATATATTGTAAACCAAAACTATAAGAAGATGAAACAGATTGTAACTCTCAGCATTGTCCTCTCTGCCTGCCAGTTTGCAGCCGCATGGGGAAGGCTCAATAAATTATTATCCGGACTTTAGCCAGGCCTTCGGGACATTTTTTGCAAATCCATCCCGATTTCCCAGCTTTTACCGATAAATACCCCTGTTTTACCGATTATTTTTTCCGTCACAGGAAATTCTCGTGTAGATTTGCCCTGTAATTACACTAATGAGGATTTCTGATGGAAAAGGGAAGGAGTAATAAGCGGGCTTTTCTGGGATTGATACTAATCCTGGTGGGCATATTGGTCATCGCAGCCAATTTTAACCTTTTAGACTTTGGTCTTCGGCCTATTATATTTTCCTGGCAGGCACTCCTTATCCTTCTGGGACTTTTCTTCCTGATTTCAAGGGAGGCCAAAGCAGCCGGCTGGATCCTGATCTTCATAGGAGCGATCTTCATGATTCCCCGTATTTTTCATGGTCTTCCCTGGGGCTGGCATGAACTTTTCTGGCCTGCAATGCTTGTCGGACTGGGGGCTATACTTATCGTCCGAGCCCTTAGCAGTGGGCGGGAAACCCTGGATGAGGGGCCTGATTTTATTGACGATATGTCCATTTTCGGCGGAGGAGACAGGGTCATTACCTCACAAAACTTCAAAGGAGGCAGGATTACGGCGATATTCGGAGGTTCTAAATACAATATGAGGAACTCACAACTGGCCAAAGGAAGGAATATCATTGATATTTTTACAGTGTTCGGGGGATGCAAGTTCATTATTCCCGAGGATTGGGAGGTCAGGATCGAAGTATCCGCCATTTTCGGTGGGTTTTCGGATAAACGGAATATCGGGAGAGATCTGGCGCGGGATCCGAGCAGGGAACTGGTAATTAAAGGGGTGGCGATTTTTGGTGGAGGCGATGTTGTAAGCTACTAAGACGACCGTCATGTCAAACCCTATCCTTGAAAGAATTAAGCATGTCTATATCTATCTGATCGTATGGATCATCATTGCGGTGATCCAGGCCCTTCTTATCATTTATGCATCCGATGTCCAGGTTTACGTAGCCATCACGGACAGCCTTGTCTTTAACATACTTTATGCCTTTCTGGCTGTAACTATTTGGTATCCAATCAGGTATAGCAATCCAGAGGGCAGGTTGTCCGTCCGCATTGCCCTGACCTATATAATCGTGGGAGTGGTAGTTGTGACCGGATGGCTCTACCTGGGTTATATGATACTTAGGATTACACTGGTGAACCATGAAACGTACTTCCAGTTCCTGAACGATTCATTTGTTGCCAGGCTGGCAACAGGTATTCTTTACTATGGTGTCACCCTGCTGATATACCATCTATTTATCTACAGCAAGGAACTGGAAGCAAAAAAGCTGAATGAAGCCAATCTGAACCTGCTGGTCAAGGAATCGGAACTCAATGTCCTACGATCACAGCTGAACCCGCATTTTCTTTTTAATAGCCTGAATTCAATCAGTTCGCTAACCATTTCCGATCCGGATACGGCACGGGAAATGATCATTAAGCTTTCCGAATTTCTTAGGTATGCGCTCAAACATGGTGAACGGGAAAAGACCAAACTTGCTGAAGAGCTTAAAAACATTGAACTGTACCTGCAGATCGAGAAGATCCGTTTCGGGGAGAAGCTTGTTTTTGAGAAAGAGGTCGACGGGGAATGTGAGCAGGGACTGATACCCAATATGATACTTCAACCTCTTTTTGAAAACGCAGTTAAACACGGGGTATACGAAAGCACGGAACCCATTACCATACGGATGATCTGCAAGGCAGAAAGCAGCAGGATGCAGATCGAGATCAGCAATAATTTTGATCCGAAACAGGTATCCCGGAAAGGAGCCGGCATCGGACTTAAGAATGTACGGAACCGATTGTTGCTGATATACGGAAGGGATGACCTGGTCCATTTTGATAAATCGGGGAATGTTTTCAAGGTACAGCTGATCATTCCGCAAACCTGAGAATACGTGATCGGGTTCACCTTATGTACAAGATAGTGTATCGAATCGGAGGCAGGAACATAAATCATAAATAAACAAACCAACCATGATCAAAACGGTAATTGTTGAAGACGAAAAACTGGCCCGGGACCTGGTCCGGGACTATCTTGGAAAGCACGATGACTTTGATATAATCGGGGAGTATGAGGATGGGTTCAGCGGACTGAAAGCCATCAATGAACTGAAACCCGACCTGGTTTTCCTGGATATTCAGATGCCGAAACTTACCGGCTTTGAAATGCTCGAAGTGCTTGAACACAATCCGGCCATTATTTTTACCACCGCCTATGATCAGTATGCACTCAAAGCTTTTGAACATAATGCACTGGACTACCTGTTGAAGCCCTATTCTGCTGAACGCTTTGACGAAGCACTCGCCAAGGCCCGCGAGAGGATAAAAACAGGTGAAGACAGCAAATCCATCAGCCGGCTGGTGGAACACAGGGAACAGCAGGGAGAAAGCATCCACAGGGTAGTAGTAAAATCCCGCTCAAAGATCCATGTGATCCCGGTTGATACCATCCTGTACCTGGAAGCCCAGGACGATTATGTCATGATCTACACGCGTGATTCCAAACACCTGAAGCAGAAGACAATGAAATTCTTCGAGTTGCGGCTCCCGGATGAAGAATTCGTAAGGATCCACCGTTCCTATATTGTCCGTATTTCTGAGATCGCCCAGATGCAGCTTTATGAGAAAGAATCTTACATCGTGATCCTTAAAAACGGTGTCAAACTGCCGGTGAGCAAAACCGGGCTGCCCAAACTAAAATCCAAGCTGGATTTCTGATCGGCAGGTCCGCCCGGGCGAGCGCTTCCATTGCCCGGCTCCGTTAAGAACATCCATCCCCGGCCCCGTTGAGAATGTCAATTCCCGGCCCCGTTGAGAATGTCAATTCCCGGCTCCGTTGAGGATATCCATTACCCGGCTCAGCTGAGAACATCCATTTCCGGCGCAGTTGAGAACGTCCATTTCCGGCGCAGTTGAGAGCATCCAATCCCCCGTTCAGACCGATCCTGTATTTTTCCGGGCTCAGGAATCCTGCCTGCGGATTGTTTGCACAATGCCCTTGCTTCCATGTTTTCTTTGGTTATTTTTAAGCCTCAAAGAAAATCCTGAAAATTCAATGGCTGTTAAACGAAGAGATTTTATCCGGCAGAATGCTGTTGCGGGACTGGGGCTTTCCCTTTCCCCGGGCATTTTGGGGGCAACGGGTGCGATCCGGGCCCGAACCGGCAGTAAAGAACCCGGAAAAGCAAGACTGGGATTTATAGGCATGGGTGGGCGGGGGACATCCCTGATGAACCTGGCGCTTAATCGGGATGATACAGAGATCATAGCGGTTTGTGATATAAAAAGAGAGGCTGCTGCCAGGTGCGCCAGGATGGCCGGGGATGCCGGGAGGAAGCCCCCATCCGTTTACGACTCCGGAGATTATGCCTACCTGGATCTTGTGGCCAGAGAGGATATCGACGGGGTGATCATCGCCACCCCGTGGAGGTGGCATACACCAATGGCCGTCGCAGCGATGAAGGCAGGCAAGTACGCAGGGGTGGAGGTGCCTGCAGGTTTGACCGTCGAAGAGTGCTGGCAGCTGGTCCGGGTGTCGGAGGAAACCGGGATGCCCTGCATGATGCTTGAAAATGTATGTTATCGCAGGGATGTAATGGCCGTCCTGAAAATGGTCAGGGAAGGTCTTTTCGGTGAACTTATCCATTGCCATTGCGGTTATCAGCATGACCTGCGCAGGGTCAAATTCAATCCTGGAGTTGAATTCGGGGAAGGGGCCAGGGGAGAGGCAGAATGGAGAACACAGCATTCCATTATGCGCAACGGCGATCTTTACCCGACCCATGGCGTGGGTCCCATCGCAAATCTACTTAACATCAACCGCGGAAATCGTTTTGTCAGCATGACGTCCATGGCTACCAAATCCAGGGGGTTGCATGAATACATCATGGATACGGTCGGAGAAGAACATCCTAACAGCAAGATCGAATTCATGCTGGGCGACATTGTGACCAGCCTGATCAAATGTGCCAACGGGGAAACCCTTATGGTCAGCCACGACACCAACCTGCCAAGACCCTATTCCCTCGGATACAGGGTCCAGGGAACCAGGGGGCTCTGGATGAAGGATGGGGACCAGATCTACCTGGAAGGGCTGAGCGAACCGCATAAATGGGAACCCGCCCGGCCTTACCTGGAAAAATACGATCATCCGCTGTGGAAAAAATACCAGGACAAGGCAGAGGGTTCCGGGCATGGCGGGATGGATTTCTTTGTCCTGCATGCTTTTGTCGAATCCCTGAAAAAAGGCGTGCAGCCCCCGCTCGACGTATACGATGCAGCGAGCTGGAGCGTGATCTCCGCATTGTCCGAAAAATCCATTGCCCTGGGCGGGGCGGTACAGGAATTCCCGGATTTTACAGGCGGTGATTGGGCAAAACGGAAGCCATCTTTTGGCTTCAGCGAGGAATATTAAGTTGGAAATGGGTCGAACGGTTTTCTTTGTGTATTTTTGGCCCTTGGATTTATCCATCCGCATAAACAGAAAACATCAATGAAACCAACCTTACTGATCCTTGCGGCGGGAATGGGGAGCCGCTACGGAAGCCTTAAACAGATAGATGCTGTCGGACCTGCCGGTGAAGCCATCATCGACTATTCCATTTACGATGCCATCCGTGCCGGATTCGGGAAGGTCACTTTTATAATTCGCAAAAGTATCGAAAAAGATTTCAGGGAGGTTTTCGGGGAAAGACTGAGGGGAAAGATCGAGACGGAATATGTTTACCAGGAACTCGATATGGTGCCTGAAGGGATCCGTTATTCTCCCGAACGGATCAAACCCTGGGGCACCGCACATGCAGTCTGGGTTGCCAGGAATCACGTCAAGGGACCCTTCGTTGTGATCAATGCGGATGATTTTTACGGTCCGGGATCATACCAGGCGATGGCCGATTATCTTGGAAACCAAAGCAGTGCCGGCAGTACAAATTATTGCATGATGGGCTACCAGATCCGGCACACACTCTCTGATTTCGGATCTGTCTCCAGGGGGATATGCGAATCAAGGAATGAGGATTTCCTGACCTCCGTGGTGGAGAGAACAGAGATTGCGCGCGAGGGCGACCGGATCTTCTTTCTGGATGAAAATCATAACAGGGTGCACCTTCGGGGGGATGAACTTGTTTCTATGAATATCTGGGGCTTCAATACTTCCGTTTTTGAATATCTCGATCTTGCATTCACAGATTTCATCAAGGAAAATGCCGATAAACCGAAATCTGAACTATATATTCCGGCCGTTATCAACGACCTGGTTGCGCGGGACAAAGCCAGCGTAAAGATCCTGCCTGCGGTCGATCAATGGTTTGGTGTTACCTATAAGGAGGATAAACCAATTGCCATTGCCAATATTAAGCGATTGATCGAAAAGGAGGTCTATTCTTCGAATCTTTGGAATTAATTCATGACCGATCTGCTGAAAGTCGGTGCCCGTTTCAATCTACCGGGCGAACTCCATTCATGTGAACCTTATGGGAAGGGATATATACATGAGACTTACCTGCTGGCGAGCGGTGAAAAGAGGCAATCCTACAGGTTTATTCTCCAGCGCATGAATACCCGGGTGTTTCAAAAACCTGAATCCGTACAGGATAATATCAGGAGGATACTCGACTATCTCAGGAAATCACCGGCCAAGGACCATAATTTCCGTGACCTTGAAATGGTGCAAACACTTGATGGTAAAAACGCATATATCGACCGGGCAGGCAATTACTGGAGGTGCTTTAGGTTCATTGATGAAACGCTTACCCTTGAAAAGGTCGAGAACCCGGAACAGGCTTTTGAAGGTGGCCGCAGTTTCGGCATTTTTACGGCCAGGCTTAAGGATTACGATCCCCGCAGGCTGCATGTCACCATCCCCGGATTTATGGATATGGAATGGAGAATGCAACAGCTTGCCTATGCGGAACTGACCAATCCAGGCAACAGGCTCAGGCAGGCACAGCCCGAATTAAAAAAGGTCAGGGAATTGTCCGGGATACCTACAAAGTTCATAAAGATCAGGCAGGCCCTGCCCGACCGGGTAAGCCATAACGACACCAAGATCACCAACATTCTTTTTGATGCAAAAACAGGCAGGGGTAAATGCGTGATCGACCTGGATACGGTTATGACAGGAACGCTTCTGACGGATTTTGGCGATATGGTACGATCGTTTACCGCTTCCGGCAAGGAGGATGAGACCGGCCCCGGGGCAATCCATTGCCGGGAGGAGTTATTCAGGGGACTGATATCCGGGTATTCAGAGGGGGTGTCCTCATTTATTGCGTCGGTCGAGAAATCAAACCTGCTGATGGGTGCGAAGGCAGTAATATACATGCAGGCCGTCCGGTTCCTGACCGATTACCTGCAGGACGATACCTATTACCGGACAAGTTATGAGGAACAGAACCTTCACCGTACCCGGAACCAGCTGGGATTGCTGGATTCTTTGCTAAAAAAGGAAACATTGCTGAAGGGGATTCTTGAAAAGGCCTTTTAGTCTCCTCTATCATTTGTATTTTTGCAGTATACTAAACACAAAACCATGACAGGTTTATTCAGCAGGAAATCCGGCAGGAGCAAGCTCCGGTTTGTGGACATCGAAGGTCAGGAACTGAAAGAAGGAGATAAGGTGCTGTCATACAGATATGACCTTGGCGAATGCCGGATCCTTACTACCGATCAGGGCATGGTGTATGAATCACTCGCCACCGGTCAGCAGGTTTCTTATGTCAAGATGATCGACGCTGCCACCGGGTACCAGAAAGTCAGAAAGCTCTCTTAGACCTGAGGGCTGATCGGTAATCGGAAATCGAATTGTATGGCGAAAAAGACCAGGAAGGTAAACAGGGTAAGCCTGGAATGGCGTGAAGGCTGCCTGTATCACGAGGGGGAGGAGGAACCCTTCACGGGGCAATATACCTTTTATCACGACAATGGTGAACGGGCTGAGCAATCACAGGTGAAGGACGGTTTACTGCATGGAGAGTTGTCCATCTGGTCCGAAGAAGGCGTAAAAATTTGTGAGGCTGAATACAAAGAAGGGATCAAGCACGGGAAAGTTACCCTCTGGTACGAGAACGGACAAAAAAAATCTGATTTTTTTTTAAAGGACGGAAAAAGGGAGGGGAAATTCCTGATGTGGTACGAGAACGGGATCCAGAAATTCGAGGCCCGTTACAAGGACGACCAACTGCACGGCAAACAGGTCAAATGGCATGAGAACGGGCAGTTAAATATTGAAACCAACTATAAAAACGACCTGGAAGACGGAACAAAAACCATCTGGGACAAGGATGGCAAATTATTTTTCAAGGGAAGGTATTCTGAGGGTTCGATCATATAGCTCAGATGGGCTGATCCCCGCTGGCTTCCAACCGGTCGCGGTAAATACAATTTTTTACATCGCAAATCTTGCAGCTGTATGCCATTTTCCTGACTTCCCTGCCGATGCCGATAATGCCGCTTACCGATTTGATCGGGATCATGAGGGAGCTTTCGGAAAGGGAGATGCCGCAGAAGTTTTCCGGGAAGAGGCTGAATAGTTTCTGCTGTTCTTTTACCTGCCAGCCGCAGTACCCGGGACTGTAACGGTTGGTGATGTGGTATCCCTGCGTTTCCATTTCTACTTCAATCTCGTCCTGCATAAGATCCATCGCGGATTCAACAACTTCGGAGCCAAGGAGATCAATAATGTAACCCAGCAGAGGATCCCCGCTTCGAGTTTTTTCCCTGCTCCAGCTTTCAATCCCCTGACCGGCAGTCATCATGAAAAAGGCGATTTTTTCCGATTTCCTGAGGCTTCCCGTGATGATCTTGCCGGATTGAAAATCAAGGTCATTGACAAGGATCCGGTTTTTGTCCTTCAGTTCGAAATGTTCCAGCACAACATACCCCCCCTGAATATCTGTATATGCAGGAGCGTCCTGGAAGACCTGTTTGACCATTCCGCCAATCGGATCCGGTGCGCCTGATTCGGTGTAACCCATAAGTTTTTCAAGCCGGACCGGTTCCAGTGGTAGTTCGGAGAATGAATATCTGTTTACGATGGGATCCGCGATCTGCATATTATAGGTTTCAGTTATATTGCCGGCGGGGGACAGGAAGGGAACTATTCACGGAGCTTTTCCAGGTCCTTGACCAGACGGGAAATATGGTCCGGGGTAGTCCCGCAGCAGCCCCCGATGATATTTGCTCCGTATCGGACCAGTTCAGGGATAAAGCCAGCCATTACTTCCGGCGTTTCATTAAATACGGTCCTTCCTGACCTGTATTCGGGTGATCCGGCATTGCCCTGTATCAGTATCGGAACATCCGGATCTGCTTCCCGGATTTCCTTTAATACGGAAATCATGCCTTCTGTACCGTTTCCACAGTTAGAACCCAGAACGCAGGCCCCGGCTTCCTTAAGGACGGGGACCATCTCGGCAGGCGATACGCCCATCATGGTCCGGAATCCTCCGTCTGCCGTTTTTTCAAAGGTCATTGTGCAGATTACGTCCAGGCCGGTGTGATCCTTTGCCGCCCGGATGGCCAGGCTTGCCTCTTCCAGGTCTGACATGGTTTCAACAACAATTGCATCTGCGCCACCCGCCTCAAGTGCAAAGGCCTGTTCCCTGAACGCCTGGTAAAGCTCTTCAGCACTAACTTCACCGGTCATAAGGATCTTTCCTGTGGGACCGATGGAGCCAAGTACGAGTGTGCCGCTCCCGCATGCTTCCCTGGAAATTTCTGCGGCAGCCCTGTTCAACTCGTATACCCGGTCTTCCAAACCAAAGTGCATAAGCTTGAAGCGGCTTCCCCCGAAAGAATTTGTTTCGATCATATCGGAACCAGCCTGTACGTATGACCTGGCAACATCCAGGACCTTGTCCCTCTGTTCAATGTTCCATAGCTCGGGACATTCCCCGGGCTTCAGTCCCCGGGCCTGGAGAAGGGTACCCCAGGCGCCGTCGGAGGTAAGGATACTGCCTTTGGCGAGTTTATCAAGTAGTATTCCCATCACACGATTATGAAGTGTCAGACAGCTACCGTATTGAGATATTCCACAGCGCCCTGTGGGTCGGGGGAATAGAAATCTGCCCCAATTTCCTTCCTGAACTCTTCGGTGAGAGGGGCTCCGCCGACAATTATTTTCTGGTTGGGGAATTCAGCCTTGATCTGCCGGACCGAATCGGCCATATTGCTCATGGTTGTTGTAAGAAGTGCGGAAAGGCCGACAACGCAATCGGGATGCTCCCTGATGATGTCAACAAGCTTGGCAGTTGGGACATCAACCCCCAGATCGATCACTTCCCAGCCAGCCCCCTCGATCATCATACTGACAAGGTTTTTCCCGATGTCGTGCAGGTCACCCGCGACCGTGCCGATGACAAATTTCCCCTTTCGCGCAACTTCGCCGGACTGAAAATAGGGTTTGAGATGAAGCATGGCCGCATTCATCGCTTTTGCCGACATCAGGACCTGAGGTACAAATATCTTGTTTTCCCGAAATTTCACGCCTACCTTTTCCATGCCAGGCACAAGCCCTTTCTGTAAAATATCATTTGCAGATATTCCCTGTTCAAGGGCGGCCTTCGCCAACTCATCAGCGCCGATCTGTCCCTTCATGTCCGGAGGGTAGGGAGAGGCCTGATCAATCTTCCCGAACTCAATGCAATGCGATAATTTTTCGAGGATGCTTTCCATTTGTCTGTAACGGTTAAATTACCCGTGAAAGGTACTAAATAATACAAAAATCACGATGCTATGCTACTTAAAAATGAGGCTATGGCGGTCCTTGCTGGTTATAATATCAATAATTATTTACCTTGTAAGCTGAATTTTTAAACGGAGCCGGATAGCGGATTTCAGCTTGATCCAATGTAATTGCATGAAGGTCCATGAAATCAAAACTGCTTAACATACTTTTCTGGTCGGTAATCTCGGCTGCCTTTATTGGCCCGGGGACGGTAACGACGGCAGCCAAAGCCGGTGCTGATTTCGGACTTTCCCTGCTTTGGGCCCTTACTTTTGCAACCATTGCCTGCCTGGTATTGCAGGAGGCTGCTGCCCGCCTTACGATTGCATCGGGTATGAACCTCGGGCAGGCGATTCATTATCAGTCAGCTATCCACAAGCGCAGGCCAGCCATTCCGGTCCTTGTTGCGGTCTGCATCCTCAGTGGAACGGCAGCCTACCAGACCGGTAACCTTCTCGGGGCTATGTCAGGAGTAACCCTCCTTCTAAACCTTCCGGCATGGCTGCTGATCCTCATTCTTGGCACGATGGCAGGGATCCTTCTGCTGGTGCCTTCCGTCAAGCTGATCGCCCGTATCCTGGGAGGAATGGTTGCCATTATGGGCATCATATTCCTGTTATCGGCTGTTTCGATCAAACCGCCGGTGCAGGATTTGTTCCGTGGAATGATCCGGCCCATCATTCCACTCAACCAGGGAGGAGGATTGCTTGTTCTCGGACTCATAGGCACCACGGTTGTCCCTTATAACCTTTTTCTGGGTTCGGGATTGTCGGGGGGACAATCGATCAAGGAAATGCGTTCCGGTCTTTCCATTGCCGTCATCCTGGGAGGCATCATCTCCATGGCTGTCCTGGTTACCGGTACCTCCATGAACCTTGAATTTTCGTTCGAGGGACTTGCATCATCACTGACAGGATATATTGGCAAAATAGGGCCGGTTATTCTTGGAGTGGGACTTCTGGCGGCGGGATTCACCTCGGCCGTCACCGCACCCCTTGCATCTGCTGTCACGGTCAGGAGCCTTTTCGGAAACCGGGACCCCCAATCATGGAAGGATGGGTCTGCGCGGTTCCGGGCAATCTGGGTCTCGATATTGCTCGTGGGCATGGGATTTGGCATGGCCGGTTTCAAGCCCATTCCAGCCATTATTGTTGCTCAGGCCCTGAATGGATTGATCCTGCCCCTGATTGCCATATTCCTGTTTAACTCCGTGAATAACAGGGACATCATGAGTGGAAACCATAACCGTCTGCCCGGCAATATCCTGATGATCGTAGTGGTATTCATTTCACTGATCATAGGCATCTCCGGCCTCGTGCGGGCCATATTGACTGGTCTGCATATCGAACCTGGGTCATGGGGACTAATCCTGCTCTGCATAGCGATCGTTTCCTTTTTAATTGTGGGTTCAGTTTTATTGAAGCAATCGAATAATAAGGGATAGATGCTTATGTCCACGGCAAAAAGGATGTATGAAATATTTGTTGACACAGGAGGGACTTTCACCGACTGCATCGGCTTATCTCCAGACGGACAATGGATCCGCAGGAAAGTGCTGAGCAACGGCAGCCTGAGAGGCGTGGTTGAGAAATGGATCGATGGGAAAACCTTGCTGATAAGGGAGAACTGGGGACTCAGCCAGGACATTATCCCGGGTTACCGGTTCAAGCTGCTGAACCTTACCCATGACATCAGCTATATCCAGTGCTATGAGATCGAGAGGAACCTGCTCCGTTTGACCCGGGACCTGCCCCAGGGCTGCTGCAGCGCTGGGATCAGTTTTGAGATCCGCTCGGAAGAAGAAGCCCCGGTGCTTGGTGCCAGGTTGATCACGGGCACACCACTCGACCTTGACCTGCCACCCATCCGGATGAAACTGGGAACGACGAAAGGGACCAATGCCCTGCTCGAACGAAAAGGCGCCGATATGGTTCTGTTCGTAACTAAAGGTTTCAGGGATATCCTTGAAATCGGTGACCAGCAGAGACCGGACATATTCGCGCTGGAGGTTATCAAGCGGAAAATGCTGTACCGCAGGGTAATTGAAGTGGAGGAGCGAATTGACAGCCGGGGGAATATTTTGCAGCACCTGAATACCGAAAAGCTTTCAAAGAAACTTTTAAAGCTGAAAAGAGGAGGCATCCAGACCGCTGCGATCTGCCTTCTGAATGCCTATGTCAATCCTGTCCATGAGTTCGAACTGGCCAGTTTCCTGAGGCAGCAGGGGATAGGCGATATTTCCGTATCGACCTCGCTTTCAGGCCTGATCAAGTACATTGACAGGGCCGAGACAGCAACGGTAAATGCTTATTTGAGTCCCATATTCCGCGATTACCTGAGGAATGTCAGATCCTCCATCCCGGGTGGTAAAATTCATGTTATGACGAGCTCCGGGGGACTGGCAACTGAGAATGATTTCAGGGCAAAAGACAGCCTGCTCAGCGGTCCCGCCGGAGGTGTCGTGGGTGCCGTGACCGTTGGTAAAAGCACAGGCAGAAAGCATATCATCAGCTTCGACATGGGGGGAACCAGCACGGATGTATCAAGGTATGATGAAGAATACGATTACAGGTATACCCTTGAAGTCGGCGATGCAAGGATTCTCAGTCCCGCATTATCCATTGAAACCGTTGCCGCCGGCGGAGGATCCCTTTGCTGGTTTGATGGCTACAAGCTTTGTGTTGGACCTGAAAGTGCCGGGGCATGGCCTGGCCCGGCATCCTACGGTGCAGGCGGCCCCCTGACCCTGACCGATGTTAACCTGCTCCTGGGGAACCTTGATCCGGCTGAATTTGGAATACCCGTTTTCATAGAGGAGGCAGAAATGAAACTGGATGAGCTGATCAATGAGATCCACAGCGGCAGCAACAGGAGTTATTCAACAGAGGAAATCCTGACGGGATTCCACGATATCGCCAATGAGCTGATGGCCGGTGCCATCCGTAAAATATCCATCGCCAGAGGGTATGATCCGGTTGATTATGTACTCCTGGCTTTTGGCGGTGCCGGCGGCATGCATGCCTGCAGAATTGCCAGTCTGCTGGGCATGAAAATCCTCATGGTACCTTCCGATGCCGGACTACTGTCCGCCTATGGCCTGGCAAATGCACGGATCGAAAGATTTTCGGAAAAACTTGTACTGCAGCCGTTTGAGACAGTTCAGGATGGGCTGGGGGACTGGATCAATGAACTGGGCAAACAGGCTGTTAAGGAAGTATACCGTGAAGGTGTCAGCGGCGAGGTCCAGGTCAGGATCAGAACTGTTTTCATGCGTTTTACGGGACAGGACGAAAGTCTTCCAATTGCCTGGGAAGAAGATGCGGATATGCTTGCCCGGTTCAGGGAAGCCTATACCCGGTTGTATGGGCATTGGACCGAAAACCGGACGGTGGAGGTGGAATCGATCCGGGTGGTTGCCTCGGAACAACCGGGAAATGATAAGGAAGTCTCCCCCCCGGGGCAAACCTATCAACCCGTACCTTCAAAGATGATCCGGTCCTTTTCCGGGAAGGAATGGGCGGATGTACCAGTCTTTAAGCGATCTGAATTGAAAGAAGGGGCCAGGGTTGAGGGATATGCCCTGCTTCTGGATCCTTACAGCACTACGGTTATTGAACAGGGCTGGGAAATGCTCATAAATTCAGCGGGGACCGCAATTATTCAAAAAAGATCCACCGGTGGCCCGGAAGAGGAATCATACATCCGGGAAACCCGGCTTGAACTTTTCACCAACCGGTTTAAATTCATCGCCGAGAATATGGGCGCCATGCTGCAGCGCACTTCCTTGTCGGTCAACATAAAGGAACGGCTTG
>CAZVLG010000363.1:0-4901 GCA_964627835.1 uncultured Bacteroides sp. | reverse complement strand
TTGATGAGCCCGAGGTGCTCTTCTTCATTTTTAATGGTATTGCGTAAGAGCCTTTTGCTGTAATCGAGGTCATCATCGTCTTTGAACATGGGCAGAAGGTCGCCCCCCCCGGGCCTGTCTGCATTGAATTTCTTCAGGGTTTTGACAACCATTTTAATTATGAAATCAACATTGTCAATCCAGTATATGCTTTGCTCCTCGAGATTCACGTAAAGATCCTCATAATTCAGGATCACATCCGTGCAGATCCGTTCCAGAATCCGTTTGTCGCTTTTGTAAGATGGAGCTTCCTCCGACATGTACTCCGTGTAAAAATCCATTTCAAGAATCAGCATATAAAGATTCCTGACGATCTCGGGGTACTGTACCCAGCTCAGCGGTATTTTACCAAGGTATTTTCGGTAGGCGGTGTTTTCCCTTAATTGCTTAATAAGGAGGTTGTCGACGAACCGTGTATTTGGATGCAGATCATCATAGGTTGGGATCCTTTTTTGCCTGGCCTGCTCAATTTTCGATTCAGCATGGTCCACTACATCAACCAGCAGAAGCAGCAGCAAATTGTATAATTCATAGGATTTCTCAATACTGTGCAGCAGGTCTTTCTCGGCAGAGGCATAGGTCTTGCCATCAACTTTATGATAGGAATACAGGGTCTGGAGAACCTTTATCCGTAATAACCTTCTGCTGAACATCTGGTGAAAAGAACTTCTTTAATCTGAAAACGGAAGCAAAGTAAACCAAAAATGACAAATCAGCACCATATTCAGGCAAGATTATCCTAAAAAACTCCCTTATTCAGGCTGGTTTGAATCCGAATCAAGTTCCTGATTATTTGTTATTTTCTAAAATTATTTTCTATTTTTGAAATTCAAACCAATTCGCTAACTAAAAATAACACTGATGGCAGACGGAACCGAAAAAATTGAGGAAGGTGTTAAGACAGAAAGGGAAGAGATTTTTTCAAAGTCAGTTCGAGCTGGGAAAAGGACTTATTTCTTTGATGTCAAGACGACCAGGAGGAATGATTACTATCTGACCCTGACGGAGAGTAAAAAAAGGTTCAACAGGGATGGAAGATTCTATTTTGAGAAGCACAAAATTTTTCTTTACAAGGAAGATTTTGAGAAGTTTGTCGATGGACTGAATGAAGTCATCGAATACATTAAAGCCAATGCTCCCGAGATCCTTGAACCCGAGGAAGCACTGGAAACTGTTTCGGATCAGAATGAAAGCCCGGATGATGTAAATGCAGAAAAGCTTACCGCAATGGAAGCGGAATCTGATGAAAGCGAATCGAATGAAGAAGAATCTGAAGAGCCGGATGAAAGCGACGAAACAGCAGATACGGATATTGAGGAGGAAGTGGGGGAACCCATAAACGAAAACTTTTCAAACGTTAAGTTTGAAGACCTCGAAGATACCAAGAAAAGCTGACGCAGCCCATCAGCTTTTTTTCTATTTGTAAAGTTCAGCGGTCCGTTTGACCATCTTTTCTCAAGTTGGCCTGTTCCTGATTGCGGAGAAAGTCTTCTATCTCAACCAGGTTCAGCTCCCTCACATTGGTCACAATGAAATTCGACCGAAGAAAATCCCCGTACTGGTTACATTCCCGGATTGCCTCACGGAAGACTTCCTTAAGGGGAACCCGCAGTGGTATGATGACAAGAAGCGTGGCATATGGGCCCGGAAAATCAAGGTTTTCAATTTCTGCCTTGTATTTTTTCAGGCTTATTTCGAATTCATTCCGGATGATCTTTTGCTGAAGGGGAGTTAAATCTCCCTCGTCTTTTCGGATCAGTACCACAAAATACCGCAATTTTGAGCCCTTGCCTCCAAGTCCCGTAGAAATAAAAACCTGGTTTTCATCGAGTAATTTGCTCTCGAGCAGCATCCTGCTCTCCTGCAGGGCAAGAATGGCCCAGTTCCGTATTTCCTGGTGCCCATCGTTCAGGTATTTCTCAATAAATCTGTAGGCTTTTACATTCTCGATCGAAGCAAGCCTTGCAAACAGTTTTTTCTTCTGCTCCTCGGTATATTCCGGATTGTAGAGTTCATGCATTTCCCTGAGCACCTGTTCTTCATCCAGACCCTTCTTGACCGTTTTTGAGTACTCGAAATACTCCATCTGCAGATCAATATCAACCTTCTCCTCAAGAATGCTCAGTGTACCGGGTGATTCCCCGAAGATCTCCTGGATCTTATCGTATATGTTCTCTCCTTCCACCATAAATAAAATTAAAAAAAGAATCCCCCAAAGTCAATTCCATACCATTCAAAACAGGAAAAGCGGTCGATTATTTTAGTAAATTGCGCAAAACTGAAGCTTTTATTAAATTCTGTACCCATAAATCAAAAAGGTTATGGGAGATCTTTTACTTACTGCGGGCGGAGGCGCCCTTATGATCCTTGGTATTGTTGGATGCGTACTCCCGGTGATCCCGGGTCCGCCACTCAGCTTCGTCGGGCTTCTGCTTCTGCATTTCTCGAAATATGCAGAATTCAGCTTCGAGTTCCTGCTCCTTTTCGGATCGATTGCGGTAATAGTTACGATCCTGGATTATATCGTACCGATATGGGGGACCAAAAAATTCGGCGGTTCGAAAGCCGGGATGTGGGGCGCTGGCATCGGCCTCGTCATCGGCCTGTTCGTCCTTCCGCCGCTGGGCATTATCGTGGGACCATTTGCCGGCGCCGTTATCGGTGAAGCGATGACGGGCAAAAATGCTTCCGATTCCTTCCGTGCAGGAATGGGATCCGTATTGGGACTAATGATGGGTGTGGGATTAAAACTGGCCGCCTCCCTGGCAATGACGTTTTACTTTGTGAAAGAGCTGATCGTCTGATAATCCAGGACAAACTACCGTTCGTTATAACCTTTTTTCGAGTGTGCCTTGGCGATCACGAGATTGCGCTCGTGAATTTCCCTTCGGTTACACTCTTTGACGGCCAGTTCCTCCTGCTCATCATTCTCCATCTCAATAAAACCAAAACCTTTTGATCGCCCGGTATACTTATCCGTAATGATTTTCAAACTGGTTACGGTGCCGTATTCCTGAAAAATCTCTTTCAGTTCTTCTTCTTTTACCGCATAAGGTATATTACCAACATAAAGTGTCATGTTGAAAATGTTGGTTTAATTAAATACAAGTTACAAATAAACTTTCCTAATTGTCAAGTAATTTGTTTAATTATCCTATTTTCAGGGAATTAAAAAGGGGAAAGATTTCTCCTTCCCCCTTTCGTAATCTGTAGGCATTGTTAGTTCCCCAGTGTCGCCACCATTACCGCCTTTATGGTATGTACGCGATTTTCGGCCTCATCGAATACGATCGACGCAGGTGATTCGAATACATCGTCGGTAACTTCCATGGCAGGCAAACCGAATTTTTTGTGAATTTCATCCCCTACCCTGGTCTCCAGATCATGGAATGAAGGCAGGCAATGGAGAAATTTCACATCGGGATTGCCTGTAAGGTCCATGACCCTGCGGTTCACCTGGTATGGGCTGAGCAGTTTGATCCGTTCTTCCCAGATATCGTCGGGTTCACCCATCGATACCCATACATCCGTATAAAGGAAATCCGAATTCTTCACCGCTTTCTCCAGGTCTTCGGTAACGGTGATCCTGGCACCGGTTGAAGTTGCGATTTCTTTTGCCGTATCCACCAGGTCCTTGCTTGGCTGGCAGGACGGCGGAGCTGCAGCCCTGAAATCCATTCCCATTTTGGCGGCCCCGACCAGAAGTGAATTACCCACGTTGTTCCGGGCATCCCCCAGGTAGCAAAAGCTCATCTCATTCAGGGGTTTGGCGAGATGTTCCTGCATGGTCATGAAATCCGCAAGTACCTGGGTCGGGTGGAACTCATTTGTCAGGCCGTTCCAGACAGGTACCCCGGAGTATTCGGCCAGAATTTCCACCCTTTCCTGCCCGAATCCCCGGTATTCAATGCCGTCATACATCCTTCCCAGGACCCTGGCCGTATCCTTCATGGACTCCTTATCCCCTATCTGCGAGCCGCTTGGCCCGAGGTAGGTTACGTGGGCGCCCTGGTCATATGCAGCCACCTCAAAGGCACAGCGGGTCCTTGTGGATGATTTTTCAAAAATCAGTGCAATATTTTTATTCCTGAGCCTGGGTATTTCTGTGCCCGCATATTTGGCTTTCTTAAGATCCGCTGAAAGCTCAAGCATAAAACCGATCTCTCCCGGCGTGAAGTCCAGCAGCTTCAGGAAACTCCTGTTCTGTAAATTAAATGGCATTGCGAACGTGTTTTTTGATTACAGAAGCGTAAAGGTAGGTATTTCCCAAAAAACTAATCCTCGTATTCCATGGTTATTTTTGTGCCGTACTTCTTGTCTTCCAGAAGCGTGGCTTCGGTAATGACGCTTTTTTTACCCCCCTGCTCAATGAATTGAAGGCAGGCCCTGATCTTCGGGGCCATACTGCCCTCAGTGAACTGGCCTTCTTCGAGGTATTGCAGGGTATCCCGGTGATCCAGGAATTCCACGGGGCGTTCGTTCTCCTTGCGGTAATCCAGGTATACATAGGGAACATCTGTAAGAATATAAAACTCGTCGGCCCCGATCCTGGCAGCCAACAAACTGGATGCCAGGTCCTTGTCTATGACCACTTCCGCCGGCCTAACGTCCCGGTTCTCATCCAGGTAAACGGGGATCCCGCCTCCTCCTGTTGCGATCACGATGGTTCCCAGCCTGGCCAGGGATTCGATTACCTTTTCATTGCTGATCCTTACCGGCCGAGGGGAAGGAACAACACGCCTCCATCCGCCGGTCTGTTTTACCTCTTCCTTGAATACCCAGCCTTTCTCCTTCTCCAGGGCTTTTGCCTGGTCCCTTGAATATATCTGTCCGATCCTTTTGGTGGGATTGCTGAAGGCCGG
>CAZVLG010000362.1:0-7335 GCA_964627835.1 uncultured Bacteroides sp. | reverse complement strand
ATTGCCTCCCGTAAGGCATGGGAACATGCCAATACAAGGAAGAACTACTGGCACACTGCCAATAGCTATATCCTTGCGTGTACTCTCACAAATACTTATTTTACTAAGGCCGGTTTAATTGGCCTATCGGTTGTATATTTTTATTTTACGAACCGCCGTATGCCGAACGGCACGTACGGTGGTGTGAGAGGACAGATAGGGAATTAATCCCTATCTTCCTACTTGATTCTTTACACCCTGATGGACATTTCTGCTTTATATCAGCTGTTTACCCGCAATCCATACATTGTGACGGACTCCCGCAGCAGCGTGAAGAATTCGATTTTTTTCGGGCTGCGGGGAGAGCGCTTCAACGGGAACAGGTTTGCCGCAGAGGCCCTGAATAAGGGGGCCCTTTACGCGGTTGTGGATGATCCGGAAGTCATTGATGGAGATCGGTATATACTGGTCGGCGACAGCCTGGCCACGCTGCAGGAGCTGGCTGCCTTCCACCGTAATCACCTGGATATTCCGCTAATTGCCATTACCGGTTCGAATGGAAAAACCACCACGAAGGAGCTTGCCGCCGGCATCCTGTCAACTCAATACAGGGTAAAAGCCACTTCGGGGAACCTCAACAACCATATCGGGGTCCCCTTGACCCTGCTGGGGATGGACGGCACGACCGAAATAGGCATCGTGGAGATGGGAGCGAATCATCCCGGTGAAATTGCCTTGCTTTGCAGGCTGGCACGGCCGGATTACGGGCTGATCACGAACATCGGCCATGCCCACCTGGAAGGATTCGGGAACATCGATGGAGTGAAAAAGGCAAAGGGAGAACTGTATGAGTACCTGGAGGAGAACGGGGGACTCATATTCTGCAATGCGGAGGATGAGACCCTCCGGGAGATGCTGGAAAGTGTTCATACGGGGATCATGTACTATGGTGCTGGCAATGAGACTGTTTGTTCAGGAGAAGTCCTGTCTGCAAATCCCTTCCTGAGCTTCCGGCTCCGCTTACGAAATACAGAATATATGGAGCTTGAGACCCTGCTGGTGGGGAGCTACAACCTTGAAAACATCCTTGCGGCGGTCGCGCTCGGGCTCCATTTCAGGATCATCCCGGACAATATTTTTCACAAGCTGCAGGGCTGGTCATCCGGGAACAATCGCTCACAGCGGGTTGAGACGGACAGGAACGTCCTGATCCTGGATGCATACAATGCCAATCCCACCAGCATGATACTGGCCCTGGAGAGTTTCAACCTGCAGGACCACCAGAGAAAAGTCCTGATACTCGGGGATATGCTCGAGCTTGGGGAAAATGCAGGGCAATCACATGAGGCGATCCTGAAGCGGGTTGTGGAAATGGATTGCCATGAGGTATTCCTCGTGGGACCCATCTTTTCTGCCATGCAGTTGCCGGGGGAAATAAGGGCATTCGGCTCCGTTGAGGAACTGGAGGGCTGGTTGGGGCGGCATCCCCTCGAAAACAGACTAATACTTCTCAAAGGGTCCAGGGGAATTAGCCTGGAACGGCTGAGGGACAGTCTGTAAGTTCGGCGCCGCTGAGGAAGAGGCTGAAATTACGGGTGACGGGGATCCCATTGATATATGTGTTTTGACAGAAAAGGATATCTCGGATGTGCCGCCCAAAGTCCTGGATCGCCTGAAACATTATTTCCTGACCTATAAGGACCTTCCGGGGGAGGAAAGGGATTGCTATATTACGAGCGTGAGGGGCATAAAGGAAACCCATGAGTTGATCAATTTTGCCATCGAGGACTACCACAGGAAGTTTGCGGGACTGGAATCCATGCTGTCGACGCTTTAGGAAGGCCTGGCCGGCCTCCTCAGGAAAGAAGAATATCGAGGGTGGAAGGTACGTTGGGCTGGGGGTCCAGGTATTTCGAAAGAGTCGAAAGGACCGTATTCGGATGGACGGGCTTCAGTAAAAACTCATCGCAATTCATCTTTTTCATCAGATGCTTGTACTCGGGCTGATTCAGCGCGGAATAGACAACGATGGGCAGATCCTCCCGGTATTTCCGGATCAGCCGGGTGGCTTCTATCCCGTTCATGTCAGGCATGCGTATATCCATGATTATCAGTTGGATGTCCGGGTATTCGATGCAGGCTGCAAATGCTTCGGCACCGTCGTAGGCGGAATATATTTTGATCCCGGTGGGTTTCAGTATTCCGTTGAGGAGGACATGCGCTGAGATGTCATCATCAGCTACCAGGATACTTCTGTTTTTCCAGTCCGGCATCAAGGGTTCTCGGATTTTGTCGGATAAGGAATCATGCCAGAGGCTAAATTAATAAATTATTCATCAGCAGGCAGGAATCACTGTTTAACTTTTCAACGGCATGCGGGTTTATCAACAGATAAAGGTTTGAAAAAATGCCGGAAGTTATTAGAAGTCAAGCTCCCCGAAGTGTTTCCTCCCCTTGATAAAAAAATTGTAAACAATGCTTTTCCCGTACATTTCAGGATGAAGGGAAGGTGTGCACAGATCCAGGTTCCTTCTCCTCAGTCTGCGGACGGAAGGGATATGCCTGAGCAGGAAGAAATGTGCTTTTATGACCGCGCTGAAATTCCGGAACTCCAGCCTTGCAAGAAACTGGACCATGGAAATATAATCCAGGACCAGTCTCGGGAACAAAACCCGGAAAAGCCTTGCTTTTGGAAGGTTTTTATAAAGAAGGATGATATTGTTCCTGAAATTCAGGTAGGTCTTCTTATGATCGTTCTTCGGCAGGGTGCCTCCTCCGATGTGGAAAACGGTGGATTCATAACAGAACCGCACCCGGTACCCCATGCTTTTAATCCTCCAGCAGAGGTCTATTTCCTCCATATGGGCGTAGAAAAAGGGATCCAGTCCCCCGGCCCTCCTGTACAGCTCCGACCGGATCATCAGGCAGGCTCCTGAAGCCCAGAAAATATCGATATTCTGGTCGAACTGGCCCTGATCGTTTTCGAGTACATTGAAAATCCTTCCCCTGCAGAAGGGATACCCGTATTTATCCAGGAACCCCCCGGCAGCCCCCGCGTGTTCGAATGCCTCCTTCCTGTGCCATGAACGGATCTTCGGACCGCAGGCACCGGCCTTGGGATCCTCGGAAAGCGTCCTGTACATGGGTTCGAGCCAGTTTTCAGAGACCTCGACGTCAGAATTCAGCAATACATAATAGGGAGCCTCGATCCTGGCCAATGTGCGGTTATAGCCTTCGGCAAATCCGTAGTTATGACCGAGTTCGAGGACCTTTACACCGGGGAATTCCCTCTTCAGGAGATCGAGTGAAGCATCGGCCGATCCGTTATCGGCCACCCATATTTCTGCCAGGTTCGGATCCGTGAAGCGGATCAGCGGGGGAAGGAACCGGGTCAGGAATTCCACTCCGTTCCAATTCAATATGACTACGGCAACGTCAGCCAATCTGCGAATTATGAGGGGCTAAAATAGTATAAATATCTTATTTGGCATCGGGGTTCTCCAATTTAGCCATTTTTCTGGGGGTAAGCTTCCATCGCCGGTGGGTCCAGAGCCAGAACTCAGGATTTTCACGAATGCCTGCTTCCAGGGTCCGGAAAAACTTTTCCGTGATCTCGTACTCCCCTTTGCCTGAAAGTTTCTCACCGAGGGGGATCAGGTCTATGACATACCGCCCTCTTTTGATTTTCCTCATGAAGAAATAGACCACGGCAAGACCTTCCCTCAGGGCCAGTTTTTCGGCTCCTGTAAGCACCGCGGTCAGCTGGTTCAGAAAAGTTGTCCAGTGTTGCACTTCTTCCCAGACGGGGGACTGATCACTGATGAGCCCGTAAAGTACGAGTTTGCCTTCTCGCTGGTATTGCAGCATCTTTCGAAGGGTATCCCGCATGGTGATCATCTCCACACCGTGTCTTTCGCGGGCTTTTCGCATGAACCGGTCAAAATACCTGTTATGAAGGGGCTTGTATACGACGACCGGGTAGAGGGGACTGTACTGGCTGCAGGCAGCGGTCCATTCCCAGTTGTTAAAATGCGCCGACATCCCCATAACCCCTTTGTTCTGCTCGAAGTACTCCCTCAACACTTCCGGATTGCTGTAGCCAATCCTTTTGCGAAGCGCCCGTGGCGGGATAGTCCGCATTTTCAGGATCTCGAAAATCATATCGGTGAAATGCCTGTAGAATTTTCTGGCAATCGCCCGTCTTTCCTGCTCCGTTTTTTCAGGGAAGGAATTCCTGAGGTTTTCCATTACCACATGCCTGCGGTAGCCAACCAGGTAATAGATGACAGGGAAAAGCATGTCTGAAATCAAATAGAGCAGCCTGAACGGAAGAATGGACAAAAGGAACAGCAGTGGGGCGGTAAGATAGAACAGGATGGCTGCCATCGGTTTGCGGAATAATTTATCTTCTATGAAATTAATAAATTCTGGACAAATGAACAGGGTATCAAAGCTCTTCCCCTTGAACAAAGATCCTAAGGATGATTTCCCTGAACTCATCGAAAACCTTCGCATTGGATGCGATGATCGTTCCCCCGGAAAGCCAGTCATCCTTCCCGTAAAAATCACATACTTTTCCCCCGGCCTGAAGAAGGATAAAGGTCCCGGCAGCCACGTCCCATGGGTTGAGCCCGTATTCATAGAAGGCTTCAAACCTGCCGCAGGCCACATACACCAGGTCGGTTGCGGCAGAACCAAGCCTGCGAAGTCCATGGGAATTCTGCATGAAGTACCTTACCGAATGCATGAATGGGTCCAGCCTGTCAAAATAGGTGTAGGGGAAGCCGGTTGCGATCAGGGAGGAACTTACAGATGCGGTAACGGTAACCCGGATCTCTTTCCCGTCTTTATAAGCCTTGCTTCCTTTCCAGGCGTAGAAGAACTCTTTAAATCCCAGCTCGTAGACAACACCCAGGACAATTTCCCCCCTGTTTGACAGTGCAATACTGATGGCATAGGGTGGCAGCCCATGAATAAAATTGGTGGTCCCGTCGATCGGGTCAATGATCCATTGCAATGCCTCCCCGGATTGCCCGGCCGTACCTTCCTCTGCAACGAAACCCGCTTCCGGCAGGAGCCCCCGCAATCCTTTGACGAGCATTTTCTCCGCACCCGTATCGACATGGGTGACGTAATTCTGTCTTCCCTTGGTTTCGAAATCCGATGATGAAATTTTTTTTCGCTCATCCAGGATAAATTCCCCAGTTTCCCTGGCAATGTCCATTACTTGCGTACATAGTTTTTCCAGATCCATGTCCTTGACTTTGAAAATTGAACCAAAAATAGGTAAAATCCGACAGACTGTATTCCTGATGGTCTGTCCGGTCGCAGGGCGGGAAATTATTTTTTCTGATAGTATTTATACAGCTCCACCTGCGATTGCACTTTTCTGCTGCCGGATGGCACCCGGTACTGGTTATCCTGGGTTTCGTTGATGACCCTTGCCTTGACATTGTCACGCAGCTGGATCTCGAGGATATCCCTGATCTCCTGCTGTATGCCGGTGTCAAAAACGGGGCAGGCGACTTCGATCCGGTGGTCCAGGTTTCGTGGCATCCAGTCCGCTGAAGAAATGTAATACTTCTCATCCCCTCCGTTGCAGAATACGAAGATCCGTGCATGTTCGAGGAACTTGTCAACGATGCTGATCACCTCAATGTTCTCGCTTAGCCCGGGCACTCCCGGGGTGAGCGAGCACATTCCCCGGATGATGGCCTTGATTTTAACGCCAGCCGAATTTGCCTGGTATAATTTTTTAATGATGTCCCTGTCCACCAGGCTGTTGATCTTCATCAGGATGTATGCCTTGTTGCCGGCTTTCGCATTTTTGATCTCGTTATCGATCAGGTTGTAGATGCGGTTGCGCATATACAGGGGGGAAACCAGAAGGTGTTTGTACTTGAACGACTTATAGGTTGCTTCAAAAAAGGTAAAAACCTTTTCCACTTCCTCGGTGATCCTCCGGTCATTGGTCATCAGCGTAAGGTCTCCGTAAAGGGCAGCCGTTCCCTCATGGAAGTTCCCGGTTCCTACAGTCGCATAACGCACGATCTTCTTGCCCTCTTTGCGTGTGATGAGGCTCAATTTACTGTGCACCTTAAGCCCGGGCAGTCCAAAAAGAACCCTTGCACCGGCTTCCTCCAGCATCCTTGCATAGTGGATGTTGGATTTTTCATCAAAACGGGCCTGGAGTTCGATGACCACGCTGACCTTCTTGCCGTTCATGGCTGCAGAAATCAGTGCGTTGATCACCCTTGAGTTCTCGGCGACCCGGTAGAGGGTCATACTGACCGATTTTACATCCGGATCGATTGCCGCCTCCCTGAGCAGGTTGATGTAATGGTCAAATTTCTGGAAGGGGAAATGCAGGAGGATATCCTTGCTTTTGATCACTTCAAGGATACTGCTGTGGGGCAGAATCATGGGATGCGGTACCGGAGGGGTGGGTTTGTAAACCATTTCCGGTCCCCCAAGGTTCGAGAACTTCATGTAATCCTTGAAATTATGATATCGTCCACCGGGGATCAGGTTATCCTCCTCGTCGAGCTGGAGCTTGTTTTTCAGGTATCCCAGCAGGTCTTCGGGCATGGAACTGTCGTAGACGAAACGGACAGGCTGCCCTGTCTGCCGGTCCGACACACTGCTGTCGATGATCTCCAGGAAGCTCTTGGTCAGATCGTTGTCAATATCAAGTTCGGCATCCCTGGTCAGCTTGATGGTATAGGCTTCAAATTGATTGTACTGGAAAATCCCGAAAATATCGTCCAGGCAGAACCGGATAACATTGTCAAGAAGGATAATGTATTGCTTCTTTCCGGAAGCTGGAAGGACCACAAATCGCCCGATCTCCTCACTGGGGATCTCGATCAGGGCGTATTCCGGGTCAATTTCGTTCTCCGAGCTCGAAAGTTTGATGGCCAGGTAAATTGATTTATCGCGCAGCTGAGGGAATTCCTTGACATTATGAAGCATTACCGGAGTAATAACCGAAAGCACTTCATCCTGGAAAAATTTCCTGACATAGGTTGATTGAACCTCGTTCAGGTGATCCTCCCTGATAATGTGTATGTCCTTTTCCGCCAGTTCGGCAATCAGATCCTGGTAGGTTTGTTCAAATTTTTGCTGGAGAAGGATCACCTTCTGCTGAATGCCGTTAAGGATCTTCTTGGGTTTTTCCTTGTTTTTGACACCTGTGGACTCTTCCACGTCGATCATCCGCTTGATGGTGGCCACCCGTACCTTGAAGAACTCGTCAAGGTTGTTGGAGAAAATGCCAAGAAAACGAAATCGTTCAACCAGAGGTACATTGGGATCAATAGCCTCCTGAAGGACCCGTTCATTGAATGAGAGCCAGCT
>CAZVLG010000361.1:0-7651 GCA_964627835.1 uncultured Bacteroides sp. | reverse complement strand
AAAAGAACGCCACCGACAGGAGGTAGACTGCCAGGATGACCCAGCCGCCGCCCAGAAGGATGATGCCGGCCGGGTATCCCCAGATCGCGGTGAAACCGGCGATGAGCAGGGTTTTTTCGATGCCGTTCATGGGACCGGGCCGGTATTTCCAGAGTTTCGGAAGGAGGAAGTTGGCGTGGCAGCGGATGATTCCCACGGATGCGGCGTAATGGGGGCAGTGGGAACACAGGACCCGCGTCTCCACGATGCCGAAAAACACCAAGATCATGGACAGCCAGGTCCACACGGCGGCCGGTCCGCGGCCGATCATGACGATCCACCCGATAATAAAAGACGGAAGCACGAGCAGGTAGAACAGGGCTAGGCGCCCGGCGTTGAAATGGCAGTGCAGCTGCGGGCGGATCTCGCAGTTCTCGCAGGATTCCCGTTTGCAGGCATCGATGGGTTTTTCCCCGGCGGAAGCATCCATAGTTATCCGTATTCCCCTTATGTAAGCTACGAAAAATGTGGTAATTTGCCGTAACAAAACCGTACAACCATGAAAATTCTTGTCATAGGCGCAAGCGGGCTGCTGGCGGGGCCGGTGATCCGCAGGCTGGATGAAGCCGGGTTCGGGCTCAGGCTGTTTTCCCGCAACGTGGATCCTTCCATGTTCGGCAAGGAATACGATACGGTCCGGGGCGACCTGTTCAACCGTCCGGACCTCGAAAAGGCCCTGGAAGGCTGCGATGCGGTTCACATCTCAGTTGCCAAGGTGGACGAGCGTAAGGCTGCCGAAGCCATCGTGGATGCGGCAAAGCAGGTGCAGGTCAGGCTCATCAGCCTGGTATCGGGGTGCACTGTCGCGGAAGAGAACCGCTGGTTCCCGTTCATCGATAACAAGTTCCGGGCGGAACAGCTTGTCGTGAACAGCGGGATACCCTACCTGATCTTCCGGCCGACCTGGTTTTTCGAATCCCTTGAATGGATGGTCCGGGGCGGGAAGGCCACGGTCCTGGGCAGGTTGCCCCACCCGTACCACTGGGTGGCCGCCGACGACCTCGGGCGCATGGTGGCCAAGGGCTATTCCAGGGAGGAGGCGAAAAACGGTGTTTACTACGTTTACGGTCCGGAGCGGTACGTTATGAAAGACCTGCTCGAGAAATACTGCCGGGCCCTGCATCCCGGGGTAAAGAAAGTATCGGTCATGCCGATCCCCCTGGCCAGGATCCTTGCTTTCCTTATACGAAGCGCGGAGCTGCGGAACGCTGCGGAGCTTTTTTCCTATTTTGAAAAGGTCCGGGAACCGGAGATCCCTCCGGAACAGCTTGACGTGCTGGGCAAAAATGAGATCAATTTCGAGAAGTGGATCGAATCGAAAAAACAGCCGCGATGAACAAAGGATACGTTTACGAGCCCCTGACGTTTAACCGGAAGGTGCTGGCCGCCTCGGCATCGGTTACCCGCAGGAGGAATACGGTCCATTGCCTGACGGAGGCGGACGTCACGGAGCCCAGGCGGCTGATCAAGGAGCGTTTTGAAAAAACCGGAGAGAAGCTGTCGTTCACCGCCTACCTGGTGAAATGCCTGGCGGATGTCATCGGGGAGCATCCCCGCCTGAATTCCTTTATCCGGCGGAACCGGCTGTACATCCTGGACGATGTGACCGTGAGCGTGCTGGTGGAAAGGGATTTGCCGGATGGAAAAATACCCGAACCGGTCGGCATCGAACGGGCCCAGGCGAAGACCTGCGAAGAGATCAGCCGGGAGATCCGGAAGGCACAGGCGAACGAGGGACGGGACCTGGGCAGCCTGTCGGGCAAGACCTGGATCCGGTTCATCCCGGCCTTCCTGCTGAAGGCTTTCGTGAGGGTGGCCGATAAGAACCTGCGGCTTGCGAAGCGCTACGGCAAGGTTGCCGTGACGGCCGTGGGGATGTTCAGCCGGGAGCCGGTATGGTTCATCCCCCACGGAAGCGCTACGGTGCTGATCACCGTGGGCAGCATGGAGAAGAAAGAGGTGATTGTAGACGGGAAGCCGGAGACCCGGGAATATCTCTGCATTACCGGGTCCTTCGACCACAACATCGTCGACGGTGCCCCGGCGGCCCGTTTCATGAGCAGGTTCCTGGAGATGCTGAAGAGCGGGGAGTGCCTGGGGGTTGAGGGGTGAGGCTTCTGTGCAGTGTTTGGGGATTGAGGGGTGATGTTTTCTGTGGAGAGTCAGCCCCGCACTGGAATTTTATCCCAGGATTTCTTAACTTTTGCATTGCCCGAAGAATGGAGGTCGTAGCATGTATCTCCTGCATCTGGCCATATCCCTTATTGTAGCCTACCTGGCCGGTTCGGTTTTCGCCACGCGTGCCGAACTTTTTTCATTCAATATGGATAACAATTTCACCGTGGGGATCCTGACGGGAGGCTGCCTGGCGGCACTGAAATATTTCTCGGTCATCTGACCCGCCACGGGTGCTTCTTACGGGCAGGGATCGTTGGCCGCACCGGGTGTGCCGGAGTCCCCCGTTGAGTAAACGATCGTGGACAGGCACCAGGATGCTCCGATAGCGGCGTCATCCGCTGCGGTCACATCCGGGTCCAGGCCGATGGATGCGCCCGTTGCGTCCGGGAAACCGGGTGCGCCGTAGTTTAAGGAGAAGATCAATGCACCGGGACCGGTACCCGTGCCCGCGTTGTATACCGACAGAACAGCCCCGGTATTGGGCAGCAGGATATCCGGGCCGTAAACATAGGCCCCGGCGGCATCCGTTGCCGCTTCGCTGCGCTGGAACACGAAAAATTCCCCCGGTGACAGTACGATGGAATCGGTGATGGTATGCAGGTCGGCATCGTCCCTTCCCAGCACCAGGCTCTTAAGGTTAAGCGGCCGGTCCGAATTGTTGCGGATCTCGAACCATTCACCTTCCGTATCGGAAAGCGCCGATGGGTTATACATAATCTCGGTGATGAGCAATTCCCCGTATCCGATCGCACCGCCTTGCGGCCGGTCCGTTATTTCGATAACCTCGACGGCCGCTGCCGATGAATCCAGCAGTACCTGGAAACCCGCCGTGCCTGCATTGACGGAAGCATCAATGAAAATCTCGTAGTGCCTGTTCGGAACAGGGTCCGGTATCCGGCCGTACAGGAACCGGGTGGTATCCGGTCCGCCGGGAAGCCGGTAGCTGAGCTGGACCCTGATGTCAAGCGGCAATGTCCTGAAATAGCCCATCCTGATATCGTCTTTTAAGAACACCAGTGAGTCCAACTGCGAGGATACGGTGGCCGAATAATCCGTAAAGCCGTTTTTGACATCATCGGAGTATTCCACCGAGACCACGGTGTTTGACAGGATGCAATAAACCTCGACGCTGCGGTGAGTGTTTTCATCGATGGTAAATACATCCGACACACCGGCATAATAAGGATTCTCGAAGGCAGCCGGAAGGTCGTTGCCGGAATGCGCCTCCACGTAATAATCCCCGGTTTCAAGCACGAGGGTATCGGGAATGAGCGAAGCGCGGTCAAATTCCATTTCCACCGCTCCGTCCGCCCTGTAAAGCGTGACCTTGAAATCTTCCGTACTCGGCATTGATTTGAATCTGCAGCTGACCTCGTGGATGCTCACGGACCATCCGATTTCAAGGTGCAGGCTGCCGGTTTCCCTGCCGGGTTTGAACTCGTCTTTCCGGCAGGAAATCAACAGGGCCGTCGCCAAACAGGCCATCCATACATAAGGGGTTTTCATGATCGGGATTTTTAGGGGTTAAACGTTGAATGATCTTCACTGCTTAATGCAGGGGAGAGCAAAAAATCAGCCCCGGGGCTCAGAATAAATATTTCAAAAAACGACCGGGGATATTTGACCGGTGAATATGGATGCTGTTGATTGCAAATTCGCACTTCGCACAATTATGTCTGTTATTTGTGCAATATCAGGTTAACAACGCAAGTTTTTGATAAAAGAATTGTTATTCGCACAAATATTTGATATTTTTGTGCAAACAAAATCTGATAAATGGTGAGATTTGATAGAAACGTACCATTTAATGACCTTCCGTTTTTGCCTCCAAAAGAAGAGAAAGTTTTTACAAAAGAAATTTTAATGGCTCTTGCCGGGGCGAACAGGTCGTTGGGAAAGCTTGACGGTATTTCGCAGAAACTGCCCAATCCGCTGATGCTGGTCAATACAATTTCCTTGCAGGAAGCTAAATCGAGTTCGGAAATCGAAAATATCTTTACAACGGATGATGAATTATACAAAGCACTTTCAACAACAGATGTGACCATATCACCGGCTGCCAAAGAGGTTTTAAGATACAGAGAAGCTTTATGGATGGGGGCAAACAGCATAAAGGGGAGAGACAGGATCGAACTGGATACGCTTATCCGTATCTATCAAAACATAAAACAAACACAAACCGGTATCAGACCCGGGCATTCGAATGTCAGAATCATCAAAGAAGGGAAAAGCCTGACAGGTGGTGAAGTCATCTACACTCCGCCTAAAAGGGATAAAATCCTGAATGATTTATTGGATAATTGTTTCGAATTTATTAATAATGATGACGCTTATGATTTCGATCCGCTTCTGAAAATGGCAATCAGTCACTACCAATTTGAAGCAATTTATCCATTTCCTGATGGCAACGGACGAACCGGTCGAATATTGAATACATTGATTTTAATGGTAAAAGGCTTGCTCAATTACCCGATCCTGTATTTGAGCAAATATATCATAACCCATAAAGACAGCTATTATCATTATCTGGATGGAGTTTCTGCCAGGGAAGATTGGAATAGCTGGCTGGTTTTTATGCTAACCGCAGTAAAAGAAACGGCAGACTATACAATATTGAAGATCGAAGAAATCATGCAGCAATTTAATGCAACGCGAAAACATATTGAACGGCATATTCCCAGATTGGATTACTCCGTCATCGAAGCCATATTTACCCAGCCCTACATTAAAGCCATTCATATTGTCAACGATAAAATTAAAAGCAGGAACACTGCAAGAAAATACCTGGATCAGCTTTGCGACATTCAGGTTTTGGAATTAAAGCATATAAGCACTGAAAATGTATACATCAATAACGATCTGGTCCGGATCCTGGAAAAATAACGAACCCGGTTAAAGGCTCAAATATAAATTCAGGATGCGAAGCTTCGAAAATAAGATTCTGGCCGGACACACAAAGAAGAACAGTAATCCCCAAAATAAAATATTATGGAAACACTTGAAACCTACCGCGATTTTCTGAAGGGCTTCTGGTGGGATGAGCGGGACAAAACCGGGACGGACCTAAAAAAAGGCCTGAAGGCGCCGCCCGCACAAAAACCACACCCCGGGGATGCCCCGCTCATCGACCTGGTCCCGCACGAGGAGCTCGACATCGGGGACGTTTCGGTTAAGGAAGCGATCCGCCGCCGGAAAAGCCACCGGAGGTTTACGGGAGGATCCCTCAGCCGGGAGGAGCTGTCGTACCTTCTCTGGGCCACCCAGGGGATCCATGAAAATGTGGGACCGGGTTCCGGCAGCCGGCGGACCGTTCCCTCGGCCGGGGCCAGGCATCCCTTTGAAACCTACCTGCTCCTGAACCGGGTCGATGGACTGGATGCCGGGCTATACCGGTATCTTTCCCGGGAGCACAAATTGTTATTTATGCACAGCGATCCCGGTTTGCCCGGGAAAGTATCCGAAGGGTGCCGGGACCAGCAATTCGTGGGCAAGGCAGCAGCGGTGTTCATCTGGACGGTGATCCCCTACCGCTCGGAATGGAGGTATTCGGTCGTCGCACCCAAAATGATCGCGCTCGATGCCGGACACCTCTGCGAGAACCTGTACCTGGCGGTCGAGGCCATACAGGCCGGTACCTGTGCCATAGGGGCCTATAACCAGGAAAAGATGGATGCCCTTCTCGGTGTGGACGGCAGGGAGGAGTTCGTCATTTATGCGGCCCCGGTAGGTAAGATCCGGGGAGACTGATCTGATCGCACCGGTTGGTAAAATCGCGGGCAACTGATTTGCCCGGCTCCTATCCCCTGAATCGCTTCCGGGGTTGACTGGTTTTCAAATTTAATTTAATTTAATCCGCCCAATCAAGGAAAATCAACCAACAGCAACGAATAATCGATTAATATTTTCAAAAGACAACAATGAGAGTAAAATTTAGCCTGTCAATCCTTCTGTTGAGCACATTTGTGGCCATTCCTTCATTCGCCCAGGAAATTCCCCTTGTCTATGATGTTGAAAACACGGGAGCAGGCTGTCCGAAGCCGCCTTTGCCAGCTTTCAGTGAGTTACCGGCCATTGAACCGCTGACCGACCCGTTCGAGTGGTCCGATGGGAGCGGCCGCGACACCAGCTTCGTAAGCTGGAGTTGCCGGCGCGCTGAGATCAAAGCTGAGATCGAGCATTATGAGATAGGGGAAAAGCCGGACCGGCCGGACAGCATAGTGGCCAGCTATGCCGGGGACACGCTCACAGTGCATGTAACTGTGAACGGAAAAACGCTCACGCTGACTTCGGAACTTACCCTCCCGGCGGGCGACGGCCCCTTCCCCGCAGTGATCGGGATGGGCGGTGGTACAGGCAGTCTCCCGGCAGACATCTTTACCAGCCGCAATATTGCTACCATCCCGTTTAACTTTTGGCAGGTAATGGCCTGGGAACAGACCCGCGGCAGTGAGCCCATCAACGCGCTTTACCCTGATCTTACCTATATGGGGGCCTACAGTGCATGGTCCTGGGGCGTCAGCCGCCTGATCGACGGACTGGAGCTGGTTTCGGAGGATCTCAATATAGACCTGGAGCACCTGGCGGTGACCGGTTGCTCCTTTGCCGGTAAAATGGCACTTTTTGCCGGGGCATTTGACGAACGGATCGCGCTTACGATTGCCCAGGAATCGGGCGGGGGTGGCGCCGCAGCCTGGCGTGTTTCGGAGCTCCTGGGGTCCGTGGAAACCCTGGGTGCTACTAGTCATGTCTGGTTCATGGAAGACTTGTTCCAATTTTCAAACGCGGTTTCGAAACTGCCATACGATCACCACGAGTTAATGGCAATGGTGGCGCCCCGTGCGTTGCTGGTGCTCGGAAACCAGGATATGATATGGCTGGCAGAGGAGTCGGGCTACGTCTCGTGCAGGGCTGCACATAAGGTATGGAAAGCGTTTGGTGTACCCGAAAGGTTCGGCTTTTCGATTGTCGGGGGACATGACCACTGCGCGCTCCCGGCCGTCCAGAAACCAGAGGTGGAGGCCTTTGTAGAGGCCTTCCTTCTTGGTGAAACGACTGCAAATACAGACATCGCAACCCATCCGTACGATTACGTCGATTATTCCCGATGGACGGAGTGGTGGGGAACCGGAGATCCGGTTTTCCCGGAACGGAATACCGGCGAGAACCAGATAATTTATTTTGAACCCGAATGTGCAACAATTGGCGCGAATTGGAATATAATTGAGGATGCCGGTGCTTCAGGCGGACGCTATGTAACGGTCAGGCCTGATATAGAGAGCGTTTCAGCAGCGCCTGCCACGAGTGATGATCATATTTATATTACGTTTACAGCGGAAAAAGATACAAACTATTACCTGTTTGGGCGAATGAATAATCCAAGCCCTGACGACGACTCATACTGGGTCAAAATGGACAATGGATCTTTTACCATGGC
>CAZVLG010000360.1:0-10153 GCA_964627835.1 uncultured Bacteroides sp. | reverse complement strand
CAAGTCGCCATCCATGGTAATTATAATCTCCCCTTTTGCATGGTCAAACCCTGCGCTTATAGCTGGGGTCTGTCCAAAATTTTTTCTGAGGGAGAGACACCTAATTCGTTTATCCCTTTTGAGGACTTCTTTGATCTTTTCCAGGGTGCCGTCTGTGCTTCCATCATCAATAAATATAACTTCTGAATCCTGAGAAATCTCGTTCAACACGGGTGTTAATTTTTCGTATAATGGTATTATGTTTTCTTCTTCATTATAGACAGGTACGACGATTGAAATATCCATCAGGGGAATATCTTCAGTGTTTACTCGGCGGTCTCTCCTGCTTCCTCCTCCACGAGCAGGTCCTCCTGGGTTTCATCCCGCTTGAAAATAGCCGCAACAATCAAGGCAAGAATGGTTCCGAAGAACAGGGAGGTGGCCATCCCCATCGTCACCATCACACCGGGCTTCATAAATTTCGCGGTGGTGGCCATTACCTGGTCGATGGCTTCCTCCGGGACACCCCTCTCCAGGATCTTCTCCTGCTGCATTTCCATTATCCTGGATACAATATCCGGATCGATGACCGTAAACATGAGATAGGAATAAATGCTCCCGAGCAGGCCGGATACGACGATGGCCACCAGTCCGAACCCGAATGCCGGTCCGAAGGGAAGCACCCCGTCCCTGACCGAATCCCTGAAGCTGCGTATACCCAGGATCAGGAGGACCAGGGTAATGATCATGCCGATGTACCCCAGGGCCTGGTTCAGGTTCTGGTCGAGCATGTAAAGGAGTACCTGGAAAATGATCCCGGCAAAACCGATGATGAGTCCCCAGATAAGACCATTGTACAGTACAGAAGTGTTTTTCTTTTCCATTTATCGTTTGGTTTGTGTTTGCGAAAACAAAGATATGTTTTTTTCGGATTTGGCGCGAAAATGTACTATTTTTGCAGTCCGGGCAAGTCTTATGCGACCAGCTCCTGTTGAACTCCCCCAGGTCCGGAAGGAAGCAAGGGTAGACGGTTGTAGCAGTGCGATATAAGTAGCTTGCCCTTTTTTTTTGCTTTTTATTCAGCTGCCGATCTTCGCAGTTCCTTTATCCTGTCCAGGATATCCTCGTCCGTAAGCTTGAATAATTCGGAAAGATCTTTTCGGGCCCGGTCATAGCCCGTCCTGTAACCGTGCCGGTATTCCCGCATACGGCTCTCCTTTTTCCCGCGTAACACGCCAAGACGGTATCCCAGCGTATACGCAAATGCACACGCGATAACGATGACCAGTATCCAGTTCATGATGTTTACACATCCTCCTTCTCGGTATCGACATACACAAACAGTATGTAATAAAATACTTGTGTTTCCATCGCTCTATCCTCCGTTTCTTTGCGATCTCTGCAATAGGTATATCATATTTGATGCCAGAATTACAAGAACCTGTCTATCAATGAATTACCTTGAAATCAATAAGGGTAAGCGGCCAGAATATGCACGTAAATGCGTTCCGTGGTGTTCGTTTTCGTACACCCAGGGGGATGCCGGGGAGGGACGGAGCCAACTGCTTACAATCTGTAAGTTTTTTGCCCTGTTTGATGCCCTGTTGTCAGTTAAAATCCATTTCAGCTAAAATAATTTTGATTTCAGAGATTAATAAATAACTTTGTCCCATTGTTTCGGTTGATGAAAAATATCCATATCATACTTGACATTCTTCTTGTAAGCCTTGTGGTGCTTGACAGGTAAGAATGGTATGGATTAATATAAAACATTAAGAAGGCCATTCTGCAAAAGGTTAGAATGGCCTTCTTTATATTATAAAAGTTTAGAGCCAAAAGATGGAACACAAACTCAGGAGTTCAACCACGACCGAAGGCAGGCTCATGGCAGGTGCCCGGAGCCTCTGGAGGGCCAACGGCATGAAGGAGGAGCAATTTGGCAAACCGGTCATCGGCATTGTCAATTCCTTCACCCAGTTCGTCCCCGGCCACGTGCATCTTCACAACATCGGACAGGAGGTCAAGGCGGAGATCGAGAAGCTGGGCTGTTTTGCCGCAGAATTCAATACCATTGCCATTGATGACGGGATCGCCATGGGGCATGACGGGATGCTTTACTCCCTCCCTTCCCGCGACCTGATCGCCGACAGCGTCGAATACATGATCAACGCCCACAAGGTTGATGCCATGGTCTGCATCAGCAATTGCGACAAGATCACACCGGGCATGTTGATGGCTGCCATGCGCCTGAATATCCCGGCTGTTTTTGTAAGCGGTGGACCCATGGAAGCCGGCAGGACAGGGGGAAGGAAGTATGACCTGGTGGACGTCATGGTCCTCGGTGCCGACGAGTCCGTTTCCATGGAAGAGCTTTCCCGGATCGAACAGGAGGCCTGTCCTACTTGCGGCTCCTGCTCCGGGATGTTTACCGCCAATTCCATGAACTGCCTCAACGAGGCCATTGGACTGGCATTGCCCGGGAACGGCACCATCCTTGCCACGCATGCCTTCCGCCTGGACCTTTTCAAGAAAGCAGCCAAACAGATTGTCGGGAACACCCGCAAATACTATTTCGAAGGGGACGATTCCGTACTTCCCAGGTCCATTGCCACAAGGACGGCCTTCCTGAATGCCATGCGCCTGGACATTGCCATGGGCGGATCGACCAATACCGTGCTCCACCTGCTGGCCATTGCCCGGGAAGCGGAGGTGGACTTCAGCATGGAAGACATCGACCGCCTGTCAAGGGAAACTCCGGTGCTCTGCAAGGTGGCACCCAGTTCGGATTACCACGTCGAAGACGTAAACCGGGCCGGCGGCATCCTTTCCATTATGGGCGAACTTTCCCGCGGCGGATTGCTCGATACAGGGGTAAAACGGGTGGATGGACTCAGCCTCGGGGAGGCGATCGAAAAATACGATATTATGCGTGTGAAGGACGATGATCCGGATACACGGATCTTCCGGGCGGCACCGGGATTGAGAAAGAACCTGGTCATGGGTTCCCAGAAGAACCTGCACCGGGAACTGGACAGGGACAGGACCATGGGCTGCATCCGGACCGTCGAGCATGCGTATTCCCGGGACGGGGGTCTGGCAATCCTGTACGGCAATGTCGCGCGCAAGGGCTGCATCGTAAAGACGGCCGGGGTGGACCCGGCCCTGCATACGTTCAGGGGACCGGCCAGGGTATATCAGTCGCAGGAGACTGCCTGTAAAAGCATTCTCAAGGATGAGGTAAAGCCCGGGGATGTGGTGGTGATCATTTACGAGGGACCGAAAGGGGGACCCGGAATGCAGGAGATGCTGTACCCCACTTCCTACATCAAGTCCAGGAAACTGGGCGAAAAATGCGCCCTGATCACGGACGGCAGGTTCTCCGGGGGCACCTCGGGGCTTTCCATCGGGCATGTCTCTCCCGAGGCCGCAGCCGGAGGAGAGATCGCCCTGGTGCGTGACGGCGACCCGATTGAGATCAGCATACCCGAACGAAAAATCCACCTCGATGTACCGGATGGGGAGCTTGACAGGCGCCGGAAACAGGAAGAAGAAAAAGGCAAAAAGGCTTTCCTGCCGTCGGCAAGAGACCGGCAAGTGTCCAGTGCCCTGAAGGCGTATGCCAGCATGGTCACTTCAGCCGACCAGGGGGCTGTCAGAATAATCGAATAATTTTAAAACTCATGAAGACAAAAAAGATTAGCGGATCGGAAGCCATCGTGCTGTCCCTTATCGAAGAAGGCGTCGATACGGTATTCGGCTATCCGGGCGGAGCCATTATGCCCGTCTATGATCTTTTGTACGACTACCAGGATAAAATCAACCACATCCTGACCAGGCATGAACAGGGAGCGGCCCATGCGGCCCAGGGCTATGCACGCGTCAGCGGGAAAGTGGGCGTCTGCATGGTAACCTCCGGTCCGGGGGCCACCAATCTTACTACGGGACTGGCAGACGCCATGCTTGATTCCACACCGATCATCTACATCAGCGGACAGGTCACCTCTCCCCTTCTCGGAAGCGATGCTTTCCAGGAGACCGATGTGATGGGTTTCTCCATGCCGCTGACCAAGTGGAACGTCCAGATCACGAAGGCCGAAGAGATCCCGGAAATGGTCGCCAGGGCATTTTTCATTGCCACCACCGGAAGGCCGGGTCCCGTTATGATCGACATCACCAAGGACGCACAGTTCGCGGAATTTGAATTTGCCTATAAGAAATGCAGGGATGTCAGGAGCTATGTGCCCAGGCCGGTATTGAGGATGGAATATGTCGAGAAGGCAGCCGAGCTGATCAATAACGCGAAAAAACCGATGGCGCTCGTGGGACAGGGAGTGATCCTGTCGGGGGCCGAAAAGGAATTGCTTGCCTTCCTGGGAAAAGCCGAGATACCGGCAGCGTGGACGCTCCTTGGTGCCTCCGCCATGCCGACCGACCATCCCCTGAACGTAGGCATGCTTGGCATGCATGGCAATTACGGCCCAAACATAAAGACCAACGAATGCGACCTGCTGATCGGTCTCGGCATGCGTTTCGACGACCGGGTTACCGGGAACCTGGCTACCTACGGCACCAATGCCAAGGTGGTCCATTTCGAGATCGATCCTTCGGAGGTGGACAAGAACGTAAAAACCGACGTGGCTGTCATTGCCGACATCAAAGAGACCTTTGAGGCCATCCTCCCCCTGATCATGGAGAACAAGCACGAAGAATGGCTGAATCAATTCAAGAATGCATACCAGTATGAATATGAAAAGGTGATCAAGGACGATATCCTTCCTGAGAAAGAGGGACTTACCATGGGCGAGGTGATTCGCCTGATCAACGAAAGGATGGATGGGGAAGCCATCTGTGTGACGGACGTGGGACAACACCAGATGATCGCCTCCCGTTATTTCAAGTTCAGGAATACCCGCAGCCTGGTGACCAGCGGGGGACTAGGGACCATGGGCTTCGGGCTGCCGGCGGCATTTGGCGCCCAGACCGGCAGGCCGGATAAAACCGTGGTCCTGATCGTAGGCGACGGGGGCATCCAGATGACCATACAGGAACTGGGAACCATCGTGCAGAATAAAGCCCCGGTCAAGATCGTGCTGATGAACAATAATTTCCTGGGGATGGTCCGGCAATGGCAGCAGCTTTTCTTTGACAAGCGCTATTCATCGACCAAGCTCATCAACCCGGATTTCATAACCATCGCAAGGGGATTCGGCATGGAAGGCAGCAGGGTAGCAACCAGGGATCAACTCGTGGCCGACATCGATAAGATGTTCAAGCATAAGGGGCCTTACCTCCTGGAAGTGAATGTCGAGAAAGAGGACAATGTTTTCCCGATGGTTCCTACCGGTGCCTCGGTTTCGGACATCCGCCTGGAATAATAAGGAAAAAAACAAAAAAATATAATTATGGAAGAGAAGGAATTCACAATCATCGCTTTTTCAGAGAACAGCATCGGGCTTCTGAACAGGCTGACGATCATATTTACCAGGCGGCACCTGAACATAGAGAGCCTGACGGTATCCGAGTCCGCCATCCAGGGCATCTTTAAATTCACCATCGTGGTAATCACCACGCAATCCCTGATTGAAAAGGTGGTGAAACAGATCGAAAAGGTGGTGGATGTGCTGAAAGCATTCTATCTATGCCAGGAAGAGATCATATTCCAGGAAATTGCATTGTACAAAGTGCCGACCGAGGCCCTTCTGCAGAGTGATGAACTGGAAACCCTGATCCGGAAACATAATGCAAGGATCCTCGAGGTGACCCCCGATTATACGGCCATTGAAAAAACCGGGCACAAGGATGAAACCCAGCAGTTGTTCAACGACATGAAGAAGTTCCATGTGATGCAGTTCACCCGCTCGGGCCGGGTGGCCATCACCAAGGCCAAAAGGGAACGGCTCTCGGAATACCTTCATAAACTGGATACGGAAAAGTTAATGGTTGAGCGGGTCTGAAACAGGCTGTTTCATCCGGATCAACAGGAAAAATACAATTCAAAATTCCATTAATATGGCAAAATTAAATTTCGGTGGCGTTGAAGAAAACGTCGTGACCAGGGAAGAATTCCCTCTTCCCAAGGCACAGGAAGTGCTCAAGGATGAAATCATTGCAATTATCGGCTACGGTGTGCAGGGGCCTGCCCAGGCGCTTAACCTAAAGGACAACGGCATGCCGGTCATCGTGGGACAGGCACCCGAGTTCAAGGAAGACTGGGACAAGGCCGTAAAAGACGGGTTCGTCCCCGGCGAAACGCTCTTCCCGATCCAGGAGGCCGCAGAAAAGGCCACGGTGATCCAGTACCTGATATCCGATGCCGCACAGCGTACAGTCTGGCCGGTACTTAAGCCCTGCCTCAAGGAAGGGGACGCACTCTATTTCTCACATGGATTCTCCATAACCTACAAGGAACAAACGGGGGTCATACCCCCCGAAAACGTGGATGTCATCCTGGTCGCACCCAAGGGTTCCGGCACGAGCGTCCGGAGGAACTTCCTGGCCGGCACGGGGATCAACTCCAGCTATGCCGTCTTCCAGGACTACACCGGAAGGGCAGAAGAACGCACCCTTGCCCTTGGCATCGGGATCGGATCCGGGTACCTCTTCCCGACCACTTTTAAAAACGAAGTTTACAGCGACCTGACCGGTGAACGGGGTGTGCTCATGGGAGCGCTCGCCGGCATCATGGATGCCCAGTACAGGGTGCTACGCGAGAACGGGCACAGTCCCTCAGAAGCCTTCAACGAAACCGTCGAAGAGCTGACCCAGAGCCTGATACGCCTGGTCGACGAGAACGGGATGGACTGGATGTATGCCAATTGCAGCGCAACCGCGCAGCGGGGTGCACTTGACTGGCTCCCGAAATTCAGGGATGCAAGCCTTCCCGTATTCAGGGAACTCTACGAAAGGGTCAAAACCGGGAAAGAAACCGAGGTCGTGCTTGACAAGACCGGACGCCCGGATTACAAGGATCTCCTGTCAGCCGAACTGAAACAGCTCCGGGAATCGGAAATGTGGCAGGCCGGCGCAATGGTCCGCAGCCTCCGTCCCAATAAGGGTTGATGCTGGCTGGGGGACTCCCACGTCCCGGTCCGGCTTCAGTCCCGCGATTGATCCCGGATAAGGTCAGGCACGTACTCGAAGACGGTATCCCTGCCATTGATCAGGTCCTCAGGGGTTTGCTCTACAGGGTAATCCGGCAGGATGCCAGTCAAGATTTGAGCAGCTTGCTGGAATAAAACCGGCCAGAATCCTAACTTTGAGTCCACATACAGCATGGAGGAGAAACGTAAATTTTACCACAGCCTGGTCTTCCCGGCTTTCTTCCTGATCCTTATCTGGACGATCAGGATCACGGAATCGGCGCTGGGAATCAGCTTTGCGCACATGGGACTGTACCCCATGAAACTGGAAGGGTTGAAAGGGATCCTTTTCTCCCCGCTTATCCATGCCGATTTCAAGCACCTTTTCGATAATTCCATTCCCCTGTTTTTCCTGAGCGTGGCTGTCTTTTACTTTTACCGCCCGGTGGCCTACCGGGTGTTCTTCCTGATCTGGCTGGTGTCGGGGATGATCATCTGGCTGACGGCGCGGCCCGCTTATCACATTGGCGCCAGTGGACTGGTCTACGGTTTGGCGTCCTTTGTTTTTTTCAGCGGTATCATCCGCTTAAACATCCACCTGATGGCCATTTCCCTGCTGGTGGTTTTTCTTTATGGCGGACTCGTATGGGGCATTTTCCCTTACGATTTCAGGATTTCATGGGAATCCCACCTGGTTGGGGGATTAACCGGCCTGGCCATGGCCTTCTTCTACCATTCCTACGGTCCCCCCTCCACCCGGAAAACCTGGGAAGAAGAGGAGGAAGACGGTCCGGGTGAGGAAGACCCGGATGATGGATGGCCCGAATATACCGGCGACCGGGACTGAGGCTGCTCCAGGTTCATATCCGGCTGCCCTGCCCTCGATTTATATATTTGATCGGAAGTATGCAACGTTTTTTGCGCTTTGTCAGTCTTATAAACAACCCTCCGGTCAAAACCACCCTATTTCGCATATATTTGTAGTTCTTATATTTTTTCAGATTATGCTCTTAAAAGTACATCCGGAGAACCCGAGCCCGAGGCAGATACTGAAAGCATGCGAGGTGCTTCAGAAGGGAGGGGTACTGGTATACCCGACCGATACGGTCTATGCCTTCGGATGCGATATATACAATACCAGGGCGGTGGAAAGGATCGCAAGGCTGAAAGGGACCCGGGTGGATAAAGCCGATTTCTCCTTCATATTCTCGGATCTCAGCCAGCTCTCGGATTATACCAGGCTTGTCAGCAATTCCGTATTCAAGATGATGAAAGCATACCTGCCGGGACCCTATACATTCATACTTCCCGCCAGGAACAATATCCCGCGGATCTTCCACAGCAGGAAAAAAACCATCGGGATACGGATCCCCGCAAATAACATCCCCGTGGAGATCGTGAGAGAACTGGGGCATCCCATCATGACAACCTCCATCCATGACGAGGATGAACTGATCGAGTATACCACTGATCCCGAATTGATCTGGGAAAAATACAGGGATCAGATCGATGCCTTGATCAACGGCGGTTATGGCAAGAACGAAGCCTCCACCGTGATCGATTGCACAAACGAGGAACCGGTCGTACTCCGGCAGGGGATCGGGACCGTGGATTAGAACGGAAGTTACCGGCCGCACTCCGGCAGGGGATCGGGACCGTGGATTAGAACGGAAGTTGCCGGTCGTACTCCGGCAGGGGATCGGGACCGTGGATTAGAACGGAAGTTGCCGGCCTTCCTGCCTATTTTCTCCAGAATGCCGGGGAGAAAAGGATCAGCACCGTAAACAATTCAAGCCTGCCGATAAGCATCAGGAAAGAAAGGAACCATTTTCCGAATACCGGGATATGTGCATAGTTTTCAACCGGCCCGACCTCTCCGATGCCCGGGCCGATATTGCCCAGCGTCGCGGCCACCGCGCCGAAGGAGGTCCCCAGGTCATATCCCATCGCTGCCATGACAATGACCCCGATGATCACGGTGATGATGTAAAAGGAAATGAATGCAAAAACGTTATTCAGGATATCTGGGGGTACCGCATTCCTGTTATACCTGACAGGGATCACGGCACTGGGATGGATGAGCCGTCTCAGTTCCATGGCTGCATTCTTCAGCACCAGGACAATCCTTACGATCTTTATGCCTCCCCCCGTTGATCCCGCCGAACCCCCGAAGAACATCATCGTGAACAGGAGTATTCCCGCCAGGGGTATCCAGGACAGGTAATCGGCCGTTACAAATCCCGTGGTGGTAACGATCGAAACTACCTGGAAAAGGGAATGCCGAAAGGATTCCTCGCCGGTCTGGATCTCGGTATAGTGCAGGATCAAAGTCAGTATCGCTGTAAAGCCGAGCAGAAATCCCACATAATACTTGAATTCCTCGTTCTGCAGGACCTTTTTGAACCGCAGGTGAAGTGCAAAATAGGAAAGCGTA
Organism: uncultured Bacteroides sp.; assembly: GCA_964627835.1. Classification (GTDB taxonomy): domain Bacteria; phylum Bacteroidota; class Bacteroidia; order Bacteroidales; family SM23-62; genus SM23-62. The sequence continues at coordinate 661 of CAZVLG010000360.1, read as the reverse complement.
AAATTGGTGCCCGCCAGGAACATGAACAGGACGATCACATAATGGATAAAGGGGGAATCCCAGTAAGCAAGGCTCGCGGTCTTCGTCGAGTAGCCGCCGGTTGCCATGCTGGTAAAGGAATGGCAGATGGCATCAAACAGGTCCATTCCCCCGGCCCAGAGAAGGATGATCTCCGTAAAGGTGAACATGATGTAGATCGCCCACAGCCTCTTTGCGGTCTCCTTGATCCGGGGATGGAGCTTGTCCGGCGCGGGACCGGGGACCTCCGCCACGAATAGCTGCATACCGCCTACACCCAGCAGGGGCAGGATGGCCAGCGACATGACGATGATGCCCATTCCCCCGAGCCACTGGGTCAGGCTGCGCCAGAAGAGGATCCCGTGGGGAAGCACTTCGACCTCGTTCAGGATGCTTGCCCCCGTGGTGGTAAATCCCGAGACGGTCTCAAAAAATGCATCCGTGAAGGTATGGATCTCCCCGGAAAGTATAAAGGGAATGGAGCCAAACAGGGAAAACATGATCCAGCCGATCGACACGATCAGGAACCCGTCCCTGGCACTCAGGCTTTTTCTTGCCTTCCAGTTGATCAGCCAGACGCAACCCCCGAAAACGATGCTGACGAGTCCCCCGACCCCCAGCGGAATCAGTTCATGATCGTGGT
>CAZVLG010000359.1:0-11859 GCA_964627835.1 uncultured Bacteroides sp. | reverse complement strand
TTGAGCTCCTCATCCAGCAGTATGTATTTGATCAATACGCAGTTCTCATCGCAATTCTCAATCAGGTCAATGTAACGGGTTTCATCGGGGACGGCCGGGAAAACAAGACGAATTGCAATCCGCTCCCCGACGGTCTTGAAGCGGTATACTTCCGGACAGGCCGGCACTCCCTCCATGTTCCTCAACCTGTATTCCTCATGGCCGAGGGAATTTTTCAGGACCGTATTGCTGTCCAGGCAGAAGTAGCCGCCATACCGTTCGTTCTTGAGGCTAAGGTTGAGCACCATCTGGTCCTCCCAGCGTTCCACACTCAGAATATCAAGAGTGGAATGGCTGGTAAGGGAATAATTGGGCTGCTCGTAGATCTGGGCACCGGTTCCGAGTGTACAAAAAACGATTGCAATGGAAATGACTGACAGGTATCTCATTATGGAATGTATTAAAAAAACCGCAGGGTGCTCCAGGCACCTCCTGCGGTTTTTATACAAATATTATTCCGAATTTATTCGCCGGTTGACAGGCTGTAATTAATTCCAATGGCTGCCACCCATGTAGTCCTCTTATAATCTTCCATGACGGTTGCTGTCCCGATGCCGAAATCATCCGTAAAGGTTTTGGACGCATCCGAGTAGAGCACGAACTGGCCACCCAGGTTCAGTTGAAGTTTTGGAAGGATGTTCCAGCCGATCCCGAAGCTCAGTCCCAAGGAACTCAGGCTGTGGCTGAGGTCCGTCTGGTAATCCTCGCTTACACCCACCTGGGTCATGGAATAGCCGGCACTGATGAGAAATTTCTCACTCAGGGCAAATTCTGCACCAAGTCCCATATCCCAGGAATTGCCATCGAGTTGTTCGGCCCTGTTCACATCCTCGGTGCCCCATACGGCTCCCTTATCCATGTACGTCGTGAAGCCACCAGCCAGGAGCAGGCGCTCGACAGGCCTCAGGGTGACCCCGAAGGCCAGAAGGGCCGGCATATCCAGGCGGGTCTTGGCCCCGTCGGGGAACATGGATATGGGCGCCCCGGTGATAGGGTCAAAGCCGGTGGTAACATCATAGGTCGTTGCATTGGTGAATTCGAGCTTTGTCATATGCTCGTACTTAACGGAAATGTTGAGCATCTCGATTGGCTGGATGTTCACACTGATGATCGGTGTGATTCCCGATGCCGTCTTTTCAGCTTCCAGGACCTGGTTCAGGAGCAGGCTTGCACTGGCGTTATACCGGTCAGTCAGCTGCGGAACCATCTGGAACGCGCCTATGGCCTGGGCATTGGTCATCCCGGCCTGGTAAAGGCCCAGAGCGGTCAGTCCAGTAATAGCCGTCGGATCGGCAAGCGGATCGTTTGCACCGATCATTCCCAGGTCAATCGCACCCTGCAGGTTGGCAGCTGCAGCGGCGGCTACGGGTTCCGCTGCTTCGTATTGCGCAGCAATGCCGCCCATCACCGTGGAAGCAGGCACCGGTGCCCCGCTCATGGTCAGCAGAATATCATTCAGGGACCCCTCGTAGGTTTCCTTGGCCATGACGTAGCGTGCACCGAGGGCTACCGAGATCATATCGTTGATCGCGTAGGCCACATTTGCCTGTATGCCATAAAAAACGGATGATCCGTCAAAGGTGGCGGAAAGGCTGTATGCACTTGCACCCGCTGCGCTGAGGGCAGGCACCAGAGTTGCAGGCTGGTACTCGAAAGATGGCAATCCGCTTGGATAGTTGGCGGATCCTCCCCCTCCCACGGGATTAAATCCTGCCGAAAAGGACAATTTCCCCAGGTTGAAAACGGCGTAAACACCCGGGAAAAGTGGTGCAAACACATCGCCCGTGTACTCGCCATTATTCAGATACTGGTAATCGCTGTTGATGGTCCTTGTCTGGCTTATGGTCTGGTTATTGATCGAGATATGCAATCCGCTACCGAGCTTGGTCAATCCGGCCGGATTGTAGTAAACGGCATCTATACCCAGTGTTGCGGCACGGTTGCCCATGCGGGTATACATAGCACTCTGATTGGTATTGGTTACAATACCTCCCGCGAATACGTTGCCTGCCATCAGCAGGCCAGCAAACACGGCAGTCAGGGATCTTTTCATAGAAGTATAGGTTTGGTTCAACGGTACTAAAGATAGGAGTATTTACAAAAAAAACAAAAGCAGCCTGGAAGCCGCCATAATTACCTTAAAAAGAGTGGAGTATCTATATGCCTGAAAAGGGTGGTAAACAAGGAGCCTCTCTTTTGTGGTTACCGCCACAAAAGGCAGCGACGGTTTACCACCCTTTTCAGGCAGAAAAGCCGCCACAGTCAAGACAATGGCGGCCTCATGCTGCATTATTTGGCAGGTTTTATATTCTTTTTGAAGAATTCCTTGAACTTCCCGTTGGCCGGCACAACTTCGTAGTTCTTATTGACGATCAGATCGGCCATGGATTTAAGGGAGATGACGTTCAGGTGTTCCCTTTCAAGCACCTGCTGCCTCCATTCATTCATGGGTTCCTTGCCCCGGATGATCTGGGTCATTTTGGTTTCATGGTAAGTCAGGTCGATGAACACCCTCAGGTCCACATGGTCGGTTTTGATGGCGTACAGGCCGTCCACCACCAGCATGTCGACTTTCCTGAAATCCGTGATCAGCTTATCGATCTGCTCGGGAATGATGTCGATGCAGGGCATCATGGCCTCCCTGTCCTCTTTGAATTCACGGATGTTCTGATGGATAAGGTTCCAGTCGTATTCATCGAGCCCGATGCTCTGTATACCCTGTGTGCGCCGCCACTCGGTCCGCAGCAGCGGTGGGACCTTATAATAATTGTCTGTATGAATTACCTTGACCCTTATTTTTTCGGGTTTCAGAAGCTGCGCAAGGGAATGGGAAAGTTCCGACTTCCCCGACCCGGACTCACCGGATATCGCGACGATGTACTTGTACCCCTTTTCCTTGGTGGCACAATCCTTCATCATTATCTCCTTGATCCTGGCGGCAGCCTTCTTATGGGTTTCCTGTATCAAAAGAACATCACCCAGCATAATGCTCATTTTTCATTAACAATCTAAAGCCCTACTTCGTATCTTTCTCCGGGAACCAGCCCGTATTTCTTTCCTGCTATTTCAATTTCAACTGCCTGATCCTCAGCAGAATCAAATTTGATCACAATCCTGTCAGGAGAGATTTCAAAAATGTAATATTTTTTCCGAAATGCAAAATTGAATTCCAGTTTTTTCCATCCCGCCGGAAAATTTGGGTTCAGGGTTAACATTTTGTCACTGAAATGAATACCGGCGATGGACTGAATAACGAACAGCAGGGTGGATCCCATAACCCCGGCATGAATCCCTTCCGCGGTGGTGCCTCCCTGGATATCCACATAATCGCTTGAAAGGGCCTCCATGTAAAATTCCCAGGCCAGGTCCCTTCGTCCCAGCTCATTGGCCAGGCTGGCATGCACGATACGGCTGAGGGTGGATCCATGGGATGTCCGCTTTATGTAGTAATCAAAATTATTTGCCAGTATATCGTCCCCGGGAGAATACCCCATCCCTTCAAGCATACTCTTGATCTCGGAGTCTTCCAGGTTGAACCAGGTCATCAGGGTGTCTGCCTGTTTGGCCACCTTGTACTCATCCGGTGATTTCCCTTCGGCTTTCAGTATGCGGTCCATCCGTTGTATATTGCCGTACTTTTCCCTGTATGCATCCCAGTCCAAGTCCTTAAGTTCCAGGTAACCCTCAAACTGGGCAAGGATGCCCTCATTATTCACTGGGACCCTCAGGTTCTTCCTGATATTTTCCCAGTTGGCAATTTCCTCATCTTCCAGGTTAATCTTATCCCGGAGTCCACGTATCCTGTCTTCGGGGATGCTTTTCAAAAAACCGGTTGCCTTGCCTAACAACCAGGCCACCATCAGGTTGGTATAGGCATTGTCTGTGAGTCCCCCTTTCTCCGATCCGGGCAGCTGCTCATGAAATTCATCCGGCCCCATAACCTTCCGGATCGAGTATTTCCCGGATGCTTCATCCTTTTCGCATTTGCTTGCCCAGAACCTGCATATCTCGAACAGCATTTCCCCTCCTTCATGGGAAAGGAATTCTTCATCCAGGCTAATCCAGTAATAGTACCAGATATTATAGGCTATTGCCAGGGAAACATGCCGCTGAAGGGAACTATGGTCGGGCCCCCATTCACCGGACACGGGATTCAGGTGCAGCACCTGGGTCTCTTCCCGGCCGTTGCTGCCGCTCTGCCAGGGGTACATGGCCCCCTGGTAACCTTTTGCCTTCGCATACTTGCGGGCCTCTCCGATCCGCCTGTAGCGGTACATCAGGATCGATTTTACGATTTCCGGGAAATGCAGGCTGAAGAAGTTAAGGATATACAATTCGTCCCAGAATATATGTCCCCTGTACGCCTCTCCATGAAGGCCCCTGGCCGGGAACCCCGCATCCAGTTCCAGGTTGTGGGGTGAGGCCGTTACCAGGAGGTGGTAGATATGCATGCGAAGCAGTTTCTGTGCGAACCGGTCTCCGTTCACCCGTATGTCCGCTTCCTTCCATAGTTCCTCCCATTTGCCGGCACTTTTAAAATGGACCTTTTCAAAACTTTCCAGCCGGGTAAGCTGTTCGCGTGCGGCCTGAAGGCTGAGTCCCGGGCCGGTCTCCCGTGAGGTCTGGATGTTTACCAGCTTCTCCAGGCTCAGGGCCTGTCCTGCTTTCATATCGATCTCGGCCTCGGATTCGATGCGGCCATTTCCGGTGATGTGAAGAAATCCGTTTTTCAGTTCCGTTCGTCCCAGGAATAAACGTAAGCGGGCGGCCATTGCGATTTCGACGTTGGACTGGCTCGTCTTCACCAGCAGGTATTGCGAACGTTTGTCACCGCCCTGTTCCAGGGGTTCAAGATGTTGCTGGTCGAGCTGCCGGTATCGTTCAACCCCGTCGTTGATCAGGTCCCCATCCAGGCCGGAACGAATGCCGATCTTACCGGAATAGTTCTGCGGTTCGATGGTATAACGTAGTGCTGCTGCATGCATATCGGCCATGCTTGCAATACGCTGGGAATGCACCATGGTCCGGTTCCCCGAGCCATCCTCGACGAGCATTTCCTTAGACAGGAGCCCATCCCGGAAGCTTATCCTGCGCTCAATGGAAAGGACCTCCATGCGGTTGGGGTCCATCCAGTCCCCGTCGCCGATGCGAAAGGTAAGGGGAAGCCAGTTGGGACAGTTCACAAAATCTTCATTCTCGACATCGCGGTCGCCGACCTTTGACACTCTCCGGTTGAACATACCGGCCATGTAGGTGCCGGGGTAGTTGTTTTCGCCGGCACTGCATTCCTCCATGGCCCCGCGTGTACCGAAATACCCGTTGCCGACAGCCATCAGGGCTTCCCTTGATTTTTCCTTCTCCGGCTCGTAATCATGGTAAACCACTGACCAGCAATCCCGGTCCAGTCCCCTTTCAAACCATCGGTCAATGCCCGCAATGCCCCCCAGCTCTGCCATGTCCTCCACCACGATGTCCGCACCGTTGATAAGCAATTCCCTGCTGTTCTCCTCGCGGGCGATGCCGAGGACCATTCCGAAATTGCCTTTCCTGCCGGCCTGCACCCCGCTTACCGCATCCTCAACGATGACAGAGCGGTCGTAATCCACACCGAGGTTGTCACAGGCGGTGGTAAAAATATCGGGTTCCGGTTTCCCATGCAATCCGAGTTCGGCCGAGACCACGCCGTCTACCCTTGTTTCGAAAAAATCCAGGAGGCCGGCGACTTCGAGGACCGGTTTGCAGTTCTTGCTCGATGAAGCCACTCCGATCCGGATGCCTTCCCTCCTGAGCTCATGGATCAGTTCCACGGTTGAAGCGTACAGCTTCACACCGTCCCTGTCCAGTATCTGGTTAAAAACCAGATTTTTCCGGTTTCCAAGTCCACAGGCAGTTTCTGCCTCCGGAGGATCGGAAGGATCTCCGAAAGGGATGTCAATGCCCCTTGACTCGAGGAAGGATGCAACCCCCTTGTACCGTGGTTTCCCATCCACATAAGGCAGGTAGTCCCCGTTATGGGTAAATTCCCTGAATGGTTCCCCGGACTTTTCTTCCCTGGACTTCAAAAAGCCGTCGAACATTTCCTTCCATGCAGTTGAATGGACGAGTGCGGTCTGGGTGATCACCCCGTCAAGGTCAAAAATGACGGCAGAAAAAGCGTGTGTGCCCATAAGTATTGTTAAATTTTGATTATCGGATGAAAGAGCTTATATTAACGATACCCCAAAAATAGAAAATAATATATACCTGAGAAGGAATGAGCAAACTGCTTATCGTTTCGTATGAACTTCCTATAATCCTGGAGCCTTCCGGCGACCAGTCCTACCTGCTCACCCCTAAGTCCCACGCCCGTACCAGGGGACTCGAAGAATTTTACAAGACCCAGAAGACCGTCTGGTTCGGGCGGCCGGGAATGAACAAGGGAGACCTGTCCCGGACCGAGAGGGACAAGCTCACGAAGGCTTACCATGGTAAAAACTGTTACCCGATCTACCTGGGCAAGAAAGACCACGAGCGTTTCCTTGACGGCTTCAGCAACCGGACGATATGGCCCCTGTTTCATTATTTTACCCAGAATGCCGTCTACCGTGAGGAGTTGTGGAGGGCATATGTCAAGGTGAACAGGGCCTATGCAGAAGAGGTCTTTCCCCACCTGAAACCGGGCGACAGGGTATGGATCCACGATTACCAGCTGATGCTTCTCCCCAGCCTCATCAGACAACGGTTTCCATCCGTATCGATCGGTTTTTTCATGCATATTCCCTTCCCGTCCTACGAGATCTTCCGGCTGCTTCCCTGGCGGAGGGAGATTCTTGAAGGTCTCCTGGGTTCGGACCTGGTGGGTTTTCATACCTATGATTATGAACGGCATTTCATGAGCTGCGTGAGGCGCCTGCTGGGGTACGATTCCGTGTTCAACCGGATCCACCTTGAAGAACGGATACTGAAGGTGGATTTCTTCCCGCTCGGGATCGATTACGACAGGTTTGCCGAGGGGGGGAAACAGCTCTGCGAAGAAGAACGGGCCGAGGGACTGGCAAGGGAACTTCTTGACCAGCAATTAAGCGGCGGGGATAAGAAACTGATCCTTTCCATCGACCGGCTTGACTATACCAAGGGAATTACGGTACGGCTTAAAGCCTATGAATATTTCCTGGAATCCTATCCCGAATTCCATGAGAAGGTCAGCCTGCTTTTCTTTGTCATGCCTTCAAGGGAGTCGATGGAGCATTACAAAACCCTGAAAAGGGATATGGACGAACTGGTCGGCCGCATTAATTCTACCTTCGGATCCCTGACCTGGATGCCGGTCTGGTACTTTTACAGGCAGCTTGATTTGCAGGAGAGGATGGAACTCTACTGCCAGTCCGACATCGCCCTGATCACCCCCATACGGGACGGGATGAACCTGATTGCCAAGGAATACCTCGCCACCCGCGCAGGCCGTACAGGTGTACTAATCATTTCCGAAATGGCAGGCGCTTCCAAGGAACTTTCCGAAGCCCTGATCGTGAATCCCAACAACCAGCTGGAGATCAGCGAGTCCATTCACTGCGCCCTGGAAATGCCGGAGGAAGCACAGGTCAAGGCTAACCGGGTACTCTGCGAACGCCTGAAGAATTATAACGTGGAACGCTGGGCCAATGATTTTTTCCGAAGCCTGAATCATGTGAAAGAGATCCAGGAGATAAAACTGACCCGAAAATTCACAGGCAAGCTGATGCAGGGGATCAGCAGCAGCTACCAGCAGGCAGGCAGGCGTATCCTTTTCCTCGATTACGACGGGACCCTGATGGGATTCAACAAGGACCCGCAGAAAGTGAACCCGGACCGGGAACTCTACTCCATCCTTCGGAAACTTTCCCGCAACAATGATAATAAGCTGGTGATTATCTCGGGACGTGACAAGGAAACCCTGGGGAAGTGGTTCCCGGCAGGGGAATGGAACCTCGACATCGTGGCCGAACACGGTGTCTGGTTCAGGGAACCGGGATCGGACTGGAACATGATCGAAGAGATCGGAAAGGAATGGATGGAAATCATCCGGCCCATCCTTGAGTTTTATGTCGACCGTACTCCCCGTTCCTTTATCGAAACCAAAAACTATTCACTGGTATGGCACTACCGGGATGCAGATCCGGACCTTGGCAGCCAGCGTTCCTGGGAACTCAAGGATGAACTGAAAGCCCTGGTCATCAACCTCAATCTCGAGATCATGGACGGTGATAAGGTAATCGAGATCAAGAACTCAGGTATCAATAAAGGACGGGCGGCGGCCATCAAGATGGGCGATACAAACTACGATTTTATACTGGCGCTGGGCGATGACTGGACAGATGAATATACCTTCGATGCGCTCCCCGAGGCGGCATTTACCATTAAAGTCGGAACCAAAACGACCAAGGCCGCTTATTATGTGGAAGGCGTGGCCGAGGTCCGTAAAATTCTCAGGGAACTGGCAGGATTGCCAGGAACAGTTGAATGACTTATGTCTGGTTTCAAGAAAGACCTGCAGTACTATAAATTCTGTGCCTACGGGTTTCTGAAGAACCTCCGTTTTTTTGAGCCTTTCATGATCCTGTTCTTCCTGGAGAAAGACATTTCGTTCTTCCAGATAGGCGTTCTTTACACGCTGAGGGAAATCACCCGGAACATACTTGAAATACCTGCAGGTGTGGCTGCCGATGTGCTGGGAAGGCGCCGTACCATGATCAGCTCCTTCAGCCTGTACATCCTTTCTTTCCTGCTCTATTCCGTCTCCGCGAGCATGCTGGTCCTGTCGGCTGCCACCGTTGTATTCGGACTGGGCGAGGCCTTCCGTACCGGGACGCATAAGGCAATGATATTTGATTATCTTCAGAGACATGGCTGGTCGGAGTATAAAGTGCATTACTATGGAAATACCCGGTCCTGGTCACAGGTAGGTTCTGCCCTCTCGGCCCTCCTGGCAGCGGTTCTCGTCTTTTATTCCGGTAAATACCTGCATATCTTTCTTTATTCGTGCATACCCTATCTCATGGGACTGATGCTGATGCTTAGTTATCCTGCCTGGCTCGACGGCAAGGCCAGTTCACTGAAGTCCGTGGACATCCGGAGAACCACAAGGGATACCCTGCTGGACTTCTGGCATTCGATCCGCCATCCCGGTATTCTCAGGGGTGTACTCAATATCTCCTCGCACGGGGGTTATTATCGGGCTGTCAAGGATTACCTTCAACCGGTACTGCAGTCCCTCGCCATCACCCTCCCCTTCTTCATGGACCTCGACAAAGAACGGAAATCCGCGCTCCTGATCGGATTCGTATATTTCCTGATCTACCTGCTGTCATCCGCATCCGCCCGGCAATCCGGATCTTTTTCGGGTCGGTTCAGGCAGCTCGCCACCCCGCTGAACATTACCCTTGTCGCCGGATTTACAGCCGGCGCCTTGTCAGGGCTCTTCTATACCATGGATCTCCTGTTGCTCTCCGTGCTGTTTTTCGTATTTGTCTACCTGGTGGAAAACCTGAGGCTGCCCGCCGGGATCTCCTGGTTCAGTGAAAAACTCAATCCGGATATACTGGCAACGGCATTATCCGTCGAATCACAGGGAAAATCAATGTTTACGGCAATCCTTGCCCTTGGGATGGGATACCTGGCGGACAGGTTCGGACCGGGGACTGCCCTTCTTGCACTCTCCCTGGCAATGCTGGCAATGTACCCGCTCCTGAGGATCCGGAAAACTATTCCCCCAGAAACTCATCCGCGCTAAGAATCGTCGCGTAGGCCCTGAGGGTGCTGAGGGTGGAAAGATGGACATCCCTGGCCGGGATCACCCGGTCGTCATATTTCAGGTCCCGTGTCGCGCAGGCGTCCCCGATGAGGATGGTTTCAAAACCCAGGTCAGCGGCGGCGCGTGTGGCCGCCTCCACACACATATGGGTCATCATCCCGGCGATGACCAGCCGTTTCACTTCCCTTTCACGAAGGTATCCGAGCAGGGGCGTTTCGCGGAAACAGCTAACGTATTCCTTGATAAAGACTGTTTCCCCCGGAAGGGGCTCAACCAGTGCATGTATATTTCCGCCCCCTTTGTGTGCGATATGCACCAGGGCCGTTTTTGGCAGGGAGTCCTGTGAAAAAAGGATTCCGGCGGACATAAGGCCGGTTATGGCCAGCAGGAGGATTCTTTTCATGGCTCGAATATTTGGGCCCTGAAAAATAATCATTTTTAACGGCATGCGGTTCAGGGGCCTGCGTTCGCTTTTAATCCGTCATGGGACCTCTCCGGTCGGCCTGATCAAAAACCGATATGCCGGTCCCGATCCTTCCCGGAACTGGCACCGTACCAGTCCACATTCCTGGATGCATACATGATCAGGGCCATGGCGATAAACAGCCCGATGCTGCCCATCAGCAGGGCATAATCCTTGAGCTGGATCAGGGAGAACAGGAAGGCATACAGGATCATGAGGCAAATCCCGAGGATCAGGGTCAGCCTGGTATTCCTGAATACACTGGCAGAGTATGCGGTGATGAGTCCCACAACCCCCAGGCTGGAAACCAGGTAGGCCAGGTTGAAGCCGATCTGTTCGCCGAGCGACAACAGGAGGACATAAAAAATGCTGATGCTCAGTCCCACAAGAAGATACTGCACAGGATGTATCCTTCGTTTGTTAAGCACCTCGACAAAAAAGAAGATCATGAAGGTCAGGGCGATGAACATGATGGCGTACTTGGCCGAGCGCATGGTTTTCTGGTATTGTTCCACCGGCAGAATCAGCTTGGCGCCAAAAGCCGAATCCTCCATGCAATGGATGTTGCCTTTCCAGGATTGCGGGAAATTCCGGTTCAGGTGGAGCACCTTCCAGCTGGCGGTAAAACCTGTGGGATCCACCTCACGTTTGTCGGGCAGGAAGGCCCCGTCGAATTTCGGGTGTTCCCAGCCGGATTCCATGCGGACCTCGGTGATTTTGCCTGCCGGCACAAAATAAAGGTATTCGCTTCCATTCAGGACCATATCGAACCGAAAGTCATATTTTCCGGCCCCCTGAACGGGAATCTTCACATGAAACCCGGATGGACTGATGTCCTTCGAAGGAATGCCGGATTCAGCTTCAAATGTTTCCTCGTTCCATCGGACCGGAAGGTTTTCCCGGATCCCCCGCATATCTGAGACCCCTACCTGGAGAAAGGCATCACCGAAAAGCACGTTCCCGTCTTCGATCTTCAGCTCTCCCGGATCGGGTTGTAGAAAACTGCCCTGGATTTTAAGCACAGAACGGTAAACGACGGTTTTATAGATCCCCCTGTACCGGATTTCGGGTTCAATGCTCACCTCCATAGTAAGAAATTCCGGCAGAAAATGGGCAAAGCGCACTTCCCGGTAGGTCTTCTCATCGCCCTCGATGAAGGCGTAATAGGGAATGCTCAGTACGGGACCGGTAAGGGTTTGTCCCATGCCCCATTTTGACCCTATCTCGGTAATGACATCCATTTGCATCTGCTCCCTTTCCCGTATGAGTCCCCTGATCATGGCCGCGGGAATTAGCATGAGCAGGATCAGGATGCCTACGACAATCAGTTTAAAGCTGAGGGAATGCCAGAAGGGGGTACGTTTGGGGACAGGAACTTCCATGATCTTAGGATTTGAGGGTACAGGAAAATAACGGGCAGTCCGCCGCGGATATTACACGATAAAACGTTAAAAAAGCATAATTACTCGTAGTGAAGCGCATCCCCCGGATTCCGGTTACCGGCCTTGTAGCTCTGGAAGGCTATGGTAAGCAGGGCGACAAGGTAAACACCCAGGGCTGAAGCCAGGAAGACCCAAACCGGAAGACT
>CAZVLG010000358.1:0-1730 GCA_964627835.1 uncultured Bacteroides sp. | reverse complement strand
CATTTCTCCTCAGCAGAACTGATGTACTGATCAAAGATAACCTGTGCCACATTATGGAAATCACCGAACTGGGCTTCCCAGATGGTCAGTCCGTTCGGTAGAGCCAGGGCATATCCGTACTCGAAACCCAGGACACCGTATTCCGACAGGGGCGAATTGTAAATTTTGAAATCCGCCTGTGAATTATCAAGATTCTCAAGGGGGATGTATTGCTGGTCGGTATCCTCGATGACGAATCCGGCATGCCGGTGAGAAAAGGTTCCCCGTATGGAATCCTGTCCCGAAATACGCACGGGGAATCCCTCGGTCAGCAGGGTCCCGTAGGCAAGCAGTTCTCCCATGGCCCAGTCCAGGCGGTCTTCCTTGATGGATTTTTTCCGGTCCTCCACCAGGCGCCTGATCTTGTTGATGAACTTTTTATCGGCTGGGAGGCGGTTCATCTGGTCAGCCACCTTCAGCAGCTTATCGCGGGTCACGCCGGTATCGATATGTTTGCTGAAATCAGAATGGGAGGCATACTTGATCCCTTTCCAGTCCTCTTTAAGAAAACGCTGTATATAAACCTTCTTAAGCTCTCTGGAAGCCTCCAGCTTCCCTTCAAGGATTTCGTCGTAGTCCTTTTCAAACTCCCTGATATTTTCCTCGGTATAGATCCCCTTCTCCACCAGGTATTCGGCATAAATGTCCCTGGTATTAGGATGGCTGGCAATGGCTTTGTACAGCAGGGGCTGGGTGAATCGTGGCTCGTCCCCCTCATTGTGTCCGTATTTCCGGTAACAGAGTATGTCGAGATATACATCCGAATGAAACCGCTGGCGGTAGTCCATGGCCATTTCAACCGTGTGGAGGAGGGCCTCCACCTCGTCTCCGTTGACATGGAAGATGGGTGACTTGGTCACTTTGCCTATATCCGTGCAGTAGGTGCTTGAACGGGCATCCAGGTAATTGGTGGTAAAACCAACCTGGTTGTTGATGACAAAATGGATGGTGCCTCCGGTTTTATATCCGGGGAGGTCGGACATCTGTATCATCTCGTAGACCACGCCCTGGGATGCAATCGCTGCATCTCCGTGGATGAGGATGGGGACCAGGCTGTTGAAGTTTCCGTCGTATTTATGATCGATCCTGGCCCTTGAGAGTCCCTCAATCACCGGCGAAACCGCTTCCAGGTGCGAGGGATTCGGGGCCAGGTTCAGTCTTACCGTCTTGCCCGAGAGCGTCTTAACATCGTTCACATATCCAAGATGGTATTTGACATCTCCCAGCGAGATGCCTTCTTCAAACTCTTCCCCTTCGAACTCCTTGAAGATGTTTTCATAGGGTTTCTGCAGCACATTGGCCAGAACATTCAGCCTGCCCCGGTGGGCCATGCCGATCATGAATTCCCTGGCATCCAGGGCGGAGCCTTTTTCAATGGTCGCGATCAGGGCAGGGATCAGAACCTCGGCCCCTTCCAGGGAGAACCGTTTTTGCCCCACGAACTTCTTGTGGATAAACTTTTCAAACCCCACCGCATTTTTGAGATGCATGAAGATCTCCTTTTTCTGCTCCATCGAATATTCCGTGATGTTACGGGTGCTCTCCATGCGCTGGCTGAGCCACTTGAGCTTTTCGGGATTCCGGATAAACATGTACTCCGCACCTACGGTTGCGGCATAGGTCTGCTTCAGGTTGTCCAGGATATCGCGGAGGGGCGCTGGACCGATACCTATCTCCTTGCCGGCATGAAA
>CAZVLG010000357.1:0-5124 GCA_964627835.1 uncultured Bacteroides sp. | reverse complement strand
ATCGATAGTCCCTTTAAATACTCGAAAAGGATGTTAAAAAAGCCGCCTTACATCGGGAAGCGATGTAGCGGCGTTTTAATATCCTTGGAGGGTAAACGAAAAAAGGGCCGAATCAATTTGTTTTGAGACGGCCCCTTTTTTGTTTAAAGGCTTCCCATAGGACCATTCCCGCGCATACCGAAATGTTCAGGGAGTGTTTTGTTCCGAACTGCGGAATATCCAGGCTCAGGTCGGACATGTCGACGATTTCCTGCTGTACACCCCGGATTTCGTGTCCAAAAACAAAAGCGTATTTACGGTCATTTTCCAGGCGGAAACGGTCAAGTCCAACGCTCTTCTCAGTCTGTTCCACCGCGACTATGATGTATCCCTCCTTTTTCAGTGAAACGACGGCATCCCTGGTCTCCGGGTAATAGAACCAGTCAACGGATTCCGTCGCACCCAGTGCGGTCTTATGAATGTCCTTGTGGGGGGGCCGGGCAGTTATGCCGCATAACAATACGCGTTCGATCAGGAAAGCATCCGAGGTGCGGAAGACCGAACCAATATTATTCAGGCTCCGTACGTTATCGAGTACTACGACCAGGGGTAACTTCTCGGCATTTTTAAATTCCGGGATGCTCAACCGGTCCAGTTCAGAATTCTTTAATTTCCGCGTCATCTTTGGGACAGAAAATTAAAAAAAAAATAATAATTTAGTGAATATGAATATTCACGAATACCAGGCTAAATCAATTCTTAAGAAGTACAATGTAGCCATACCAGAGGGGGCGGTCGTCGAGTCCCCGGATGCAGCCGTTGAAGCGGCAAAAAAAATACGTGCAAATACCGGTGCCGACACATGGGCCGTTAAAGCCCAGATCCATGCAGGGGGAAGGGGCAAGGGCGGAGGCGTGAAGATCGCCAAATCCCTCGACGAGGTAAAGGAGCATGCAAAAAGTATCATAGGGATGAACCTGGTGACGCACCAGACGGGCCCTCAGGGCAAAGCAGTGCATAAAGTCCTGGTTGAGCAGGGGATCTATTACCCCGGAGAAAGCGAGATACAGGAATTCTATGTATCTGTTCTGCTGAACCGGGCCATCGGGAAGAACATCATCGTGTATTCCCCGCAGGGGGGCATGGATATCGAGGCCGTGGCTGAGCAGACCCCTGAACTGATCTTTACCGAGACCATAGATCCCAGGATTGGCATACAGGCTTTTCAGTCCCGCAGGATTGCTTTCAACCTTGGACTCTCAGGCAACGCCTTCAAGGAGATGACCCGTTTTACGATAGCCCTGTATAATGCCTACATTGGAGTCGACGCCTCCCTGATTGAGATCAACCCGGTGATGAAAACCTCCGATGACCGGATACTGGCAGCCGATGCCAAGATCAACCTGGATGACAACGGGCTTTACCGGCATCCAAATTGCGCGGAGCTGAGGGACATTACCGAAGAGGACCCGGCCGAGGTGGAAGCCGGGAAGTTCAACCTGAATTTTGTAAAGCTGGACGGGAATGTGGGATGCATGGTGAATGGTGCGGGACTGGCCATGGCCACCATGGACATTATTAAATTATCCGGCGGGGACCCGGCCAATTTCCTGGACGTAGGGGGGACCGCCAATGCCGAGACCGTGGAAGCCGGTTTCAGGATCATCCTGAAAGACGAAAATGTCAAAGCTATCCTGATCAATATTTTCGGAGGAATTGTACGCTGCGACCGGGTTGCCCAGGGAGTCGTTGATGCATACAGGAGCATCGGCGATGTCAGGGTACCGGTGATCGTACGCCTGCAGGGGACCAATGCCGAAGAGGCAAAAGTGCTGATCGACAAATCCGGTCTTAAGGTATATCCGGCCATCAGCCTGCAGGAAGCTGCAGATCTTGTTAAAACAGCGGTTTAGGATCGCAGCACCGGCATGGTCATGCACCTCGGACCGCCGCCTCCCCTGGCAAGTTCCGAACCTTCAATGGTAATTACCCAATTAGGGTA
Organism: uncultured Bacteroides sp.; assembly: GCA_964627835.1. Taxonomy (GTDB): domain Bacteria; phylum Bacteroidota; class Bacteroidia; order Bacteroidales; family SM23-62; genus SM23-62. Next base: position 3,143 of record CAZVLG010000357.1, on the reverse strand, counting down.
TGCTCCCGGATCTTTTTTCCCGGACAAAACATCCCTGGCACGAATGATCTCATACCCTTTCCGGTTCATGGCTTCCAGGGTGTAGACGTTCCGTTCGTAGCCGATGAGTTTGCCTGGACCAACAGCAAAGAAATTCGTTCCGCTGTGCCATTGTTCCCTTTCCTGCACCAGGCGGTCATGGCTTCCGCCGCAGTAAATGGGTTCCAGCTCCATGCCCAGTCCCCCAAGGGTATCCGGAATGTTTTTCACATTGCGTATTTCGACCACCCTGCCCTCGTCAATCCGGATATAGACCGTCCGGTAAGGGGTGGGTTTCATGATAAGGGGTTCGTAGACCATGCAATGTTCCCCGCTCAGCAGGGTAAAAGCCATATCCAGATGGATAAAGGATTCCGGTGAACTGGGAAGCTCCTGGACGATTACATGGTGGGTATCGGGTTTTTCCCGCAGGCGGTCAAGGACGAAATCGATCCCCTGGGAGGAGGTCCGCGGCCCCGTCCCGATCAGGGTAATATCTTCCCTGGCGATCAGGACATCGCCGCCCTCGATCGAAATCCCCGTATCGCAATAATTGCAGTCCAAGGGGTTTACGGTCTCCGTGCTGAATCCCGGATGGTGATTGAAAATGGCTTCCATAATAAAGGATTCCCGCTCCCTGACTTTGCTGGCCATCTTTGCGATAAGCACCCTGTCATGCAGGCAAATGCAGGAGTCCCTCGTAAAAAAGAAATTATGCAGCGGGCGCAGGGCAAATTCCTCCGCGCTGAGGAACCGGGTCAGGGTATCCTTCTTCAAGGCTACCCCTTCAATGAAGCTGGTCGCCAGTTCCGAAGCATTGAGAGGGAGCAGGTCGGGTATCGTTTCCGGCAAATTCTCATTCCTGCAGATCCGATTAACGAGTTCTTCTTTAACCGTATCATTTTCCAGGATGGTACAGAGCAGATCCTTAACCCGGAAGGTTTGGGTATACCGGTCCAGTATCCCGGAAAGCTGCTCATATTCCCTGCTGGCTACAGAGAGGTTCAGGATATCGCTGTACAGGGCCCGCTCGGCATTTACCGGGGTCATATTCTCCACCTCCGGTCCGGGCGGATGCAGGATCACTCCTTCCAGCTTGCCGGTTTCCGATGTTATATATGGTTTCATTTCAGTCCCTCAACCCCATCCTGCGATGCGAACCGTCACAGAAGGGTTTATTCCCGGATGCCCCGCAGCGGCATAGAAAGATCGGGTCTTTGGTCTCGATTACTTTTCCCCCCATGCTGGTCAGGACGAAATCTCCGGAAACCTGGAGGGGACCATTCTTCAGTACTTTAAATTCGGCGGTTTTCTTCTTGTCTTTTTCCATGGTCAAGCGCAACTGCTGGTAAAATTTTCAACCCTGTGGGAGCCATCGCAGAAGGGCATGCTTTCGGATGCCCCGCAGCTGCAGAAGGAGATCATCAGCATGGGTTTTTTCTCCTGTCCGTCCGATCCGATCACGCGAAAATCACCTTCCACCACATAGGGTCCGTTTTTCATGATGCGGATCTCCACCGGTTTGCCGGCTATCTTCTGCTTGCTTTTCTCCTCCAGGGCCGCATCCGACCCAATACCAGGTTTGTCGGATTTTTTCGAAGGTTCGTTCCAGTCATAGGTAAGCGCATCGGTAGGGCATTTTTTGACGATTTCGATGATCTTTTCCGTCGGGGCCCCCTGCATGTTCACCCATGGCCGTTGCCTGGGATTAAATACCCTGATCAGTTCCCTATAACAGGTAGTGGCATGTATGCAGGCAGAGGGTTTCCAGTTTACGGTTATTTCGCCATTGGTATAGGAACGCTCGTTTGGATCCATAGCTTGATTCTCATTCAATGCAGGTAAAAATACAACCAGTCTGCTAAAATAACATGCCCGGGCTGAAAAAGTTTAATCCCGGACGGTAAAATAAGCCCGGAAACCATATGAATTCCAGTTTGACATGGCCGTCCCGGACCAGGCCTCAACCCAATCTTAATTAAGTAACATTAAAATAACAGGAAACTAAGGGAATGTTAATCTTATGATAACATACCGGTCATTAAAATTATGCTATTAAACCTTTACTTTGAAGCGATGGGTACTAAATATGTAGATATCTATTAATCAATTAGTTGGTATTTTCGAATAATGAAAAGGACCATTGTTTTCACCCTTCTATCCATCTTAATCAGCATATATGCATTTTCTCAGTCCGGCAGTGTTACCGGACAGGTCACCGACGCCATATTCAGCAATATTTCAGCCTTCGGCCCGGCTGTTTCCGCGACCGCCCCGGCTGAACTTCGTCCCAAGCATGCCGAAGGATCGGCCATGAGGATCCGCAGGAACTCCAGGCTTCAGGTCTGGAATTCTGTTTTTGCCGGTTGGGGCAGGGGACTGAGGCTTGAGTCCGACCGTGGCTTCGAGGCTGCACAGTACAATTCCCTGGCCGTTCAGTATACCCTGATCGCAGGCATACGAGGCGATTACTTCAAGACCGATGTTTCGGCAGGCCTCAGGGCTGTCAGGAATTGGTATATGGATGCAGCAAGGATGAACGACACGCTGGCGGAAAATATCGAACTGATGATAGAGGATTTCTGTAACTACGAGTCCAGGAATTTCCTGCCTGCAACCGGATCCCCTGTGCTGACCGGTTCTTCCTGGTATGAACCGACAGGTATCCGGGAGGACAGGATGAGGACCTCTGTCCAGACTGCCAATTACCCGAACCCGTTCAGCGGAACTACATACATCGATGTAGTTACAGACCAGGCAACACCGGTCAGGGTGCAGGTATTTGACCTGACAGGGAAGATGGTCGCCAGCCTTTACGAAGGAAATATGCAAGCCGGTAAGACTACGATTACCTTTAATGCAGAAGGACTCCCTAAGGGGATCTATATTGGTAAAGTAATTACTGCCAGGGAAGAAAGTATGTTCAAAATGATTGCCCGATAATGCAAAGGAGCCTGCCATTGATTTAAGCCGTCTCGATTTGAGGGACGGCTTTTTTAGGTAAATTTTTCGCCCTCGAATCATCCAGCCGAAACAAGAGAACCCACAAACGCTGTGCTTCGTTTAAATTAAAGGCCGCTCTGGCATAATTGTTGAATTTATACTACGTTTACATTTTATCATGA
>CAZVLG010000356.1:0-3323 GCA_964627835.1 uncultured Bacteroides sp. | reverse complement strand
AGGTGATAACCGGTGATGCGATTGTCATGCGGGGAGGGACTTACCGTACGGGCAACCTTGTATTGAACCAGGGCATTACCATACAGCCCTATCGGGATGAACAGCCGGTGCTGAAAGGAACCCTGGTCGCCACGGATTGGGAAAACATGCGGAACGGGTTGTGGAGGACTGCGTGGGACCGCTTATTCCCTTCTTCTCCCCAGAGCTGGTGGAGAAAAGAAAGACATGGAAAGCTGACCCCGCTGCACCGGTTTAACAACGATATGGTATTCGTGGATGGCCGGTTTTTGCAGTCGGCAGGCTGGGAAGGAGAAGTGGATGAAAATTCTTATTTTATCAACTACGATGAGGGGATGGTGTACATAGGCACCGATCCCACAGACCGGCTGGTCGAAATCACCGCCTTCGACGCCGCCATTATCAGGACCACCGGTGAATGCCACGGGAAAATATCCGATAAAAAGGGACCGGTTATCCGGGGCATTACTATTTCCCAGTATGCATACCGGGCCCTTGAGATAGAAGGCAGCTTTCCGGAAGGGCTCTCTGATGAATCCCGGCACGGGAAAGAGGTGACCGGGACCCTGATAGAGCATTGCGTCATTTCTTTCTGTTCCCGCGTTGCGGGGTATCTGAGCGGAGACCATATGGTCATCAGGCACTGTAAAATCAGCGATACCAGCACGGAAGGTTTATACATAATGAGTTCCAACGATGTATTGCTGGAAAGGAATATTTTTACCCGCAACAACATCGAAATGATCACCGGTTATTACCCGGCTGCTGTAAAGATCTTTAACCAGTGCTACCGCCTCACCTGCCGGGACAACCTGGTCATAGACCTTCCCCATTCAAACGGGATCTGGTACGATGTGGGCAACGTGGACGGCAGGTTCCTCAACAATTGGGTCCAGGATGTCGGATTTGCGGAGGGACAGATCCAGTACGAAAATGTCTGGCCGAGCCGGAACGGCTTCTTTTTCGAAATTTCAAGGGGAGCGGTTTGCGCGGGAAATGTTTTTATCAACTGCGACCAGGGGATCCTGGTGCTTAACAGCTCGGACGTAAAGATATACCAGAACACATTGGTGAACAGCGTTGTATCCATCGGGCGCAATGAGCGAAGTGCCCAGGGGGATCATTTTGGCTGGCATCCCAGCACTGGACCGGATGTCGACGAGCGCCACGGGCATGTATTCGCCAATAACCTGCTCACGGCCGACGGGGATTTTCGACGTCCGCTCTTCCGGGTATGGCAGCCCCCTGCACTGTGTGAACTCCTCAGGGACCCCCCGCTTGCACAGATGGATTATAACGCCTATGTCCGTTCAGAACCTGCAAACGCCCCGTTGATTGTATGGAGTCCCGCAGCAAATGAACGCTGCCGGGACCAGCTGGAGGATCCGCGGGAATTGCATGAGCTCTACCCTGATTTCTCGGCCAACAGCAAATATTTTCAAGAATACCGGGGTCCGCTGTTCAAGAGTTGCGAATTGGGCAACTACCATTTGTTAAAAGCATTCCCGGCATCGGGAACCGCAACAAAGCTTCCGGAAGAGATACACAGGCTGCTGGGGCATGAAAAGAGCCTGGCTCCGTATGTGGGGGCTTATCCCCCGGAGTAAGATTTTGTTCCCGGATTATGCATTTGCAGGGTCAGACGAATCTGCGGTCTTTGTCTTTATAGCCGAAGGAAGGAACAGGATGTTCCTGTCATCCGCTGAAATTTTCACGTGCATGCCGGGTTTTATTTTATCCTCCAGCATGGCCATGGACAAGCCATCCAGGATCTTTCTCTGCATCAGGCGCTTCAGGGGCCTGGCCCCAAACTGGAGATCGAATCCTTCCCGTTTCAGGTAATCCACGCATTCACGGGTCACTTCAAACGAGATCTCCTGCTTTGAAAGCACCCTGCGCAGGATCTCAAACTGCAGGTGGATGATCTGTTCAATATGGTCCATCGTAAGTGGCCTGAACATAACCAGCTCATCGATGCGGTTCAGGAATTCCGGCCGTACGCTGCGCTTGAGCAGTTCAAAAACCTGTCTACTGGTTTTGTCGATGGTTTCATCCAGTTTGGATTCATCCACCTTTTCAAAATTTTCACGGATAATGTCCGATCCCAGGTTGGAGGTCATGATGATAATGGTGTTCTTGAAATTGGCCACCCTTCCCTTGTTGTCGGTCAAGCGGCCATCCTCCAGGACCTGCAGCAGGATGTTGAAGATGTCCGGGTGGGCCTTCTCGATTTCATCGAGCAGAATCACCGAATAGGGCTTCCGCCGGACTGCCTCGGTCAGCTGTCCCCCCTCATCGTACCCCACATACCCCGGGGGCGCACCCACCAGGCGGGAGACGGCATGCCTTTCCTGGTACTCGCTCATGTCGATCCGTGTCATCAGGCTTTCGTCGTTGAAAAGATATTCTGCCAGGGCCCTGGCCAGCTCGGTTTTCCCGACACCCGTTGTGCCCAGGAACAGGAATGAACCAACGGGCCTTCGTTCATCGGATAGGCCCGTACGGCTTCTTCGGATGGCCGAAGAGACGGCGTGGATGGCCTCATCCTGTCCCACAACCCGTTTATGCAGTTCCTCCTCGATATGCAGTAATTTTTCGCGGTCACTCTGCAGCATACGGGTAACGGGTATGCCTGTCCACCGCGAAACCACCTCGGCAATGTCTTCCGATGTGATCTCTTCCCTGACCAGGCGGTTGCCGTTTTTCTCGTACTCCTGAATTTTTGCGACACTCTCCTTCAGCTTTTCCTCGGTCTGGGGAAGCTGTCCGTAGCGGATTTCGGCAACCCTGCCAAGATCGCCCTCCCGCTCGGCTTTTTCGGCCTGGTATTTCAGATCCTCAATTTTCTGTTTGGATTGCTGGATTTCTGATACCACCGACTTTTCATCCTCCCAGAGGGCTGTAAGCTGTTTCCGCTGATCCTCCAGGTCCGCCAGTTGTTTGTGGATCTGCTCCACCCTGACTTTGTCCTTTTCCCTCTTGAAAGCTTCCCGCTCAATTTCGAGCTGCTGGATTTTCCGGTCCAGCGCATCGATGCTCTCCGGCTTTGAATTCATTTCCAGCCGCAGATGGGCTGCTGCCTCGTCGACCAGGTCAATGGCTTTATCCGGCAGGAAACGGTCGGGTATATATCTCGATGCCAGGTTGGCGGCGGTGCTTAAAGCTTCATCGCTGATGGTCAGCCGGTGGTGCTGCTCGTAGCGCTCCTTGATACCGCGCAGGATTTCCATCGTGTCATCAACCGATGGCTCCTCCACCAGCACCGGCTGGAAGCGGCGTTCAAGGGCGGCGTCCCTTTCCACGTA
>CAZVLG010000355.1:0-5354 GCA_964627835.1 uncultured Bacteroides sp. | reverse complement strand
GGGGATTTACGACCTGCTTGCAACGGTCCCGTACGATGACCTCAGTGTCTTTACGGATACGACGGCCGATCCAACCGTACAGGCCTTCCTGTACAAAATTACGGCCGTTGATGGTTCCGGTGAGGAAACGGATGCGGATCTCTGCCGTACCCATAAAACCATACACCTGCTGGTTTCCACCAATCCCGAATTGCACACCACCCAGCTGGCCTGGGATAAATACTACGGCTTTGATTACCAGACCTACACGATTTACCGGAGCAGCACAGGGGCTGATTTCGACTCGATCCACTCCATAGCCAGCAGCCTGAATTCGTGGACCGATCCCAATCCTACGGGTGAGGACCTGTTCTACCGGCTTGCCGTCGAGCGGCCTTCTCCCTGTGCTCCTACCGGTGGTGCCAAGAAAGCGGGAACGGGGCCTTATAACCACTCCCTTTCCAACATGGATGACAACAAGCTCAAGGCCACCTATGACAACCCGCCGGATACCATCATACTGAGCAACCAGAGCATTAATGAAAACGGGGTTCCCGGGGCCCTGGTGGGCAGGCTGAGCACCCATGATCCCGATTCCGGCGACCTGCACACGTACTACCTTGTAGCGGGTACCGGGGATGATGGGAACGGCAGCTTCACCATTGCAGGCGATCTGCTCCTGGCTGCGGATGCATTTGATTATGAAACTCAGGATAGCTATACGGTCAGGATCCGGGTAAAAGACCTTGGTGAGGGACAGTTTGAAAAGATCTTTGCCATTGCCATCCTGGATGTTGAAGAGGGGGGTGGCGGACCGGATAACCTCCCGCCCACCGGCCTCAGCCTGGATAACCTGCAGATTGCCGAGAACAATGAGGTTGGAGCCCTTGTCGGGAAATTTCAGACGACCGACCCGGATACAAACGAAGTACACACCTACCATTTGGTGTCCGGCACGGGAGGCGAGGATATCGGCAGTTTCAACGTAATGGGCGATATGCTGCTCGCTGCAGCCAGCTTTGATTATGAAGAGAAATCCATATACAACATCCGCGTCAGGGTTGTGGACGCCGCCGGGCACAGCCTTGAGGATACATTCAACATCGTAATCACGGATGTTTTTGAGTATAACTATGCGCCCGACACCATTACGCTTACCAACAATAGCATTAGCGAGAACGGTATTCCAGGAGCGCTCGTCGGCAGGCTTAAGAGTATTGATTCCGATCCGGGTGATCTTCATACCTATTACCTGGTTGCCGGTACCGGTGATGATGGTAACGATAATTTCACCATAGCAGGTGACCTGCTTCTGGCAGCGGTTGCCTTCGATTATGAAGCCCAGGATGCCTATTCGGTCAGGTTACGATCTATAGACCTTGGCGGAAATTACCTTGAAAGAATCTTTATGATTACGATCCTGGATGCAGAGGAGGGGGGAGGTGGCCCCGGGAACCAGCCGCCTACGGAACTTAGCCTCGATAACCTCCAGCTTGCCGAAAACAACATCGTGGGCGCCCTGGTCGGAAGACTGTCTGCCACGGATCCGGATACGAACGATATCCATGGCTATCACCTGGTGTCCGGGACCGGGGACAGCGATAATGGCAGTTTCAGCTTGCTGGGGGACATGGTCCTGGCGGCTGCCAGTTTTGACTATGAGGCACAGACCACATTCAACATCCGGGTAAGGGTGGTGGATCCTGCAGGGAACAGCCTGGAGAATACCTTTACCATAACCATTACCGACGTGGATGAAACCGTGGGGATCAGCTCCTACGGGTCCGGTGATTTAAAAGTCTATCCGAACCCGATGGGACAATCTGCAACGGTCGAGTTCCCGAACCCGGATCAAACGGAGTACCGGATGACTATCCGTGACCTTGCAGGCAAGACTGTGCAGATGATGGAAAACATAAGCGGAAACAGGTTTGTCCTGTACAGGAGGGATTTGAACCGAGGATATTACATCCTTGAGCTGAGAGGGGACAGGGTATTCCGAACGAGATTGGTGATCGAGTAATCCGGCAGATTTCAGGCCGGTAATCGTTCACAGCTTGGATATATAAAAGAAAGCCGCCCCGTATGTTTCGGAGCGGCTTTCCTGCATTTTGACGTCAGCTGGCGGTCAGTTCCCGCTTTTATCGGGACCGGCAGGTGAGGATGGGGGCGGGGCGTACTGGTCGAGCTGCCCCATGATCACCTCGATGGCTTTGTTCAGCTGTTCATCCTCTCCGGCATATTCTTTTGCCGGATCGTTATCGATGTAGATGTCAGGCTCCACCCCGTGGTTCTCAATGATCCATTTACTTTCCGTTGCCGAATAGGAACCGAATTCAGGCCGCATGAGGATGCCCCCATCGATGAAAGAAAGCGTCCCCCGGATTCCGACGACCCCGCCCCAGGTGCGGGTTCCCACGGTCGTGCCGAGCTTGTGCTTTTTGAACTGGTAGGGAAAGAGATCCCCGTCCGAGGCGGAAGCATAGTTCATGAGGAGCACCTTCGGTCCGAGTACCGTTCCGTCCGGCACAGGATTCCCGTCCTCCCTTCCACGGAAAGAAAACTGGAAGGACAGCTCCCTGCGGAGACGTTCAACGATGACGCGTGAAACGAATCCTCCGCCGTTGCCGCGGTCATCGATGATCAATCCCTTTTTATTCTGAAGCTGGGGATAGTAATACCTGGCGAAGATGTTGAGTCCCCCGACCCCCATATCCGGAATGTGGATGTACCCGATCTGTCCGCCGGTTGCCTCATTGACCTTGCGGATATTGCCATGGACCCACTTATAATAGTACAACTCGGATTCATCTGCAATGGGAGTTACGAGCTCATCGTGAGCTCCTTCCAGGGCTGCCGTGGAATTTACGGTTAGTTTTATTGTTTTGCCGGCCGTGTTTACCAGGGCTGCGTAAATATCGGGCATATCCTTTGTGGATTTCCCGTTAACTGCCAGGATGAAATCGCCTTTTTTCACATTCACACCAACCTCCCTCAGTGGTGAGCGCAGGTTGTCGCTCCAGTTCGCGCCCTCCAGTATCTCATTGATACGGAAGTACCCCGAGACGTCCTTTGACAGGCTTGCACCCAGCAGTCCCGTCTGGATGCGCTCGGCCCCGGGCAAGCCGGGGGGTGAATTTACATAAGCATGCCCGATGCATAATTCACCGATGAGTTCTCCGATGACATAGGTGAGATCGTTCCGGTGGTTGACATGGGGAACCAGCACCTCGTATTTTGCATGCATGGCTTCCCAGTCCAATCCATGCATGTTTTCCACGTAAAAGAAATCACGCATTTGCCTCCAGCTCTCGTCGTAAATCTGTTTCCATTCCTTGCGGTAATCCGTCATTACCTGCATTCCGGAAAGATCAACGGCATCGCTTATGGTTACCGGTCCGGAAGGAAGATCAATGACCGCATATTTGCCATTCTGCCGGACGATCATTTTGCTGTGGTTTGCAGAGATGGTGAATAGCATACCGGTGCCAAGCTCGGTTTCCTTCTTTGATTTGAGGTCGAAAACCTTGGCCGATCTCTGTCCGCCATTCTCTTGCCCTGCGACATAATACACCTTACCATTGGAAGGGTGAAGGTTACCGTAGTCCATGGCTTCTACGGGAAGGGCGATGATCCTGGAATTCAATCCGTCAACATCTATTTTCGTAAGCTTGGATTCCTCTCCCTTGTCCTTGTCTGTACCGTCTTTTTTATCTGCATCCGTACCGGTCCTTACCTCGTCATTCTCTGGCGCAAAAGGCGATGGAGTTTCTTTTGCCAGGGTTACCAGGTATGGCTTTTGCATGTTGGTATAGGCGATGGTCAGTTCCGTGTTGGAGAAAGTTGGACTGAAATCACGGCTTGATATGAAATACAGGTATTTGCCATCGGGAGAGAACCTGGGACTTCCGGATTCATACCAGTTATCCGTTACCGGATGGAACTTTCCGGTCTCGAGGCTGTAAAGCTGGATAACCCCGAATCCGTTCTTGTCGTTCTCGTAGAAAGCAATCCAGCGGCTGTCGGGCGACCAGTCAAAATCTCTGAGCTCCGTGGTTTTGGATTGTTTGACCAGCGTCAGCTTTTTACTTGCAACATCCACTACCTGAAGGCGCATCTTGCGATCGCAGAAAACGATCTTTTTACTATCGGGAGACCATTTCAGGTCATAAAGGTAGGATTTGTACCCTGGGGTCAGGGAGACGGGCTGCCCCGAGCCGTCCTGATCCTGGATGTAAATTTCATATTCGCCCGAAATATCTGAAATCCAGGCAATTTTCTTGCCGTCCGGCGACCAGGTGGCTACCCTGTCATGTGCACCGGGACTCTGGGTCAGGTTCCGGGTGATGCCGTGCTTGGCAGGCAGGGTGAATATTTCCCCGCGGGCTGCAAAAAGTACACGTTCTCCGTTCGGGGAGAGGTCGGTGCTGGTGATATTCTTGCTTGCATCCTTCATTTCTGTCCGGCTGTAAGCCTGATCATTGGCGATCTGGATGGGAACCTTTGCATATTCCCTGGTATGGATATCCAGCTTGTAGATGTATCCCCCGTTCTCGAAAACGATGTGGTTCCTGCCGAGGGACGGGAATTTCACATCATACTCGGTAAAGTTTGTGACCTTGCTGGTCTGTCCCGTGGATGTATTGTATACAAATACATTCATGGTCCGGTCCCGGTCCGACAGGAAAAAGATCTCTTCCCCGGCCCACATGGGAATGATGTCCTGCTCCTCGTTATCGGTGATCTTCCGGGTTTCACGGGTGGTAAAGTCATGGATCCAGATCTCGTCGGCCATGCCGCCTCGGTAATACTTCCATGTTCTGAATTCCCTGAATATCCGGTTGTAGGCAAGCTGCTTGCCGTCCGGCGACCAGGAGTGGAAGCCCCCCGCCGGCAGGGGGATCTCCTCGCTGAGTCCACCTTCGACCGATACCTTGAAAAGCTGGCCGATAAAAGAATTAAAGGACTGTTTCCTGGAGCGGTAGGTGATGTATTTCCCGTCCGGCGTCCAGTCCATCACAATGTTATTGGGACCCATCCGGTCCGATACGTCATCCCTGCCAAGGGTTGCCGTATAGGTAAGCCGTTTGGGCGAGCCGCCCTGTGCGGGTATGACAAACACTTCGGTATTTCCGTCATACTGTCCCGTAAAGGCGATCATGCTTCCGTCGGGGGAGAAGCGCGGGAACATTTCATAGCCATTATGGCTTGTCAGTTTGCGGGCAATGCCGCCTTCACTGTCAACCGTGAATAGATCCCCGGCATAGGAAAAGACGATCTGCTGGCCGTAAATGGCCGGGAATCGAAGAAGCCTGGCTTCCTCGGAGGCCTGCAGGGAAATGCATATCCCGGCAAGCAGAATTACATGAAATAAC
>CAZVLG010000354.1:0-2576 GCA_964627835.1 uncultured Bacteroides sp. | reverse complement strand
GCAGAAGACCTTCCTGGTGGCCCTGAAGCTGGCCAAGTTGGATTTCATAAAGAAGGTAAACGGGTTTCATCCAATCCTTTTGCTGGATGATGTTTTTGACAAGTTTGATGCGCGCAGGGTACGTCAGATCATCCGGTTGGTGGCTGAACATGAATTCGGGCAGATCTTTATAACGGACACCAACCGGGAGCGGATCCTCCATGTTTTGCTCGACCTGGCCATCGATTACAAACTCTACCAGGTGGAAATGGACGGAGTAAAGGAACAAACCGGGTGATTTTCATGGATCTTCCTGAGCCAGAGCCGGTGAGGGAAACTTCCGGTATAAAAGCGACACATCATGGAAAGAAATAATACACAGAGCATTGCGGAGGTGATCCGGGCTTACCTCAGGGAGTCAAGGCTTGAAAAGCCGTTAAAGGAAAGACAACTGGTCCAGTCATGGGAGACCCTGCTTGGAAAGTCGGTATCGCGGGCCACCAGCAAAATCTATCTGAAGGAGGGCAGGTTATTTGTTCACCTGAGTTCCTCGGTGGTGAAAAACGAGCTCTTTATGCTGCAGGATGAGATCCTTAAGAAGCTCAACGATGCGGCTGGTGAAGATCTGGTGAAGGAAATCGTGTTCCGCTGAACTACATGCAGCCTACACGCTCGCTTTTTGCAAAGAAGAAATCCGCTTCAATTTCAGCATTCTCGTTGCTGTCTGATCCGTGAACCGCGTTCATCTCGAGAGATTCAGCGTATTTTTCCCGGATGGTTCCTTCCGCTGCCTTTGCAGGATTCGTAGCTCCAATCAGCTCCCGGTAGTCCTCCACGGCATTTTCTTTTTCAAGTATCGCTGCGACGATCGGGCCTGAAGACATGAATTCAACAAGGCTTTCATAGAAAGGCTTGCTGCGGTGGATCGCATAGAACTGTTCCGCCTGCTGTATGCTTAACTGGGTGAGTTTCATGGCGATGATCCTGAATCCTGCTTCGTTGATCATCTTTAATATGGGTCCGGTATACCCTTTGCGGAAAGCACCGGGTTTGATCATGGTCAATGTGATTTTACCTTCCATTTTCCTTGATATTTTGAATTTTCAGCTCGCGAATATACCAATTTTTTAGATTGAACTAAAATAGAATATGCCTAACTTAGCCCTCCTTTTAAAACGTAGAACCAGGATGACTCAAAAACTGCCGGATACCATTTATTCAAAACTGAGGAAGGTCCTGGCCCCGCCCATACGCATCGTCATCCTTACCCATATACACCCGGACGGGGATGCGATCGGATCCATGCTCGGCTTATATTGGTTTTTAAAGTACAGAAAATGTACGGTCAATATGGCCGTGCCCAATGAGATCCCTCAATTTCTTTCCTGGATGGAAGGAGCCGAACAGATCCTTGATTTCATGGGACAACAACAGCAGGTTGAAGAGGAGCTTGAAAAAGCCGATCTGGTATTTTGCCTTGATTTTAACGAACCGGACAGGCTGGGTGGCATCAAAGAAATCCTGGAAAAAACGGATGTCCTGAAGATAATGATCGATCACCATCCGAATCCTACCCGGTTTACCGACCACTTGATATCTATTCCTTCCGCCAGTTCTACCGCCGAACTGGTTTATCAATTGATGCTTGAACTCGACGGCCGGGAAAGCATCAATAAAACCATTGCTGAATGTCTTTTCGTCGGCATCATGACCGATACCGGTTGCTTCAGTTTCAACAGTTCGGAACCGGGAACCTTTCTGGTTGTTTCCGAATTGCTTAAAACGGGTATTGACAAGGATCGTATACACGGACTGGTTTACGATAATTATACCGAGAACAGGATGAGGATGCTGGGATACAGCCTGCAGGAAAAGATGGTTGTCCTTCCCGAACACCGAACCGCGTATATCTACCTCAGCCGTCAGGAACTGGAGCGTTATAACCATCTTTCAGGGGATACGGAAGGTTTTGTCAATTACCCCTTTTCCATAAAGGATATAAGGGTAACGGCCCTGTTCCTTGAAAAGAAGAACCATATCAAGATCTCCTTCCGTTCGAAAGGGAATTTCTCCATCAGCCAGTTTGCCAGAAAGTATTTCAACGGGGGTGGGCATCACAATGCCGCAGGAGGTGAATCCTATGATAATCTTGAAGACACGATCCGAAAATTCGAATCCCTGATCTCAGAGCACAGTGATGAAATCAACCTTTTACCATAGGATACACCCTGGATGGATCCTGCTCCTGTTAGCAACGCTTTCGATGTCTGGATGCAGGATGAACCCGGGCCAGGAGAATCCACCTGAGATCACCCCGGAAGAGGAGAAGGAAATGCTTCTGCGGATCAATAAGTTCCTGGTTCAGAAGGACGTTGATCTGATCAAGAGTTATGCGAAGCGTCGCGGCTGGGAAATGCAGGTCACGGAATCCGGGCTTTTCTACGAGATTTATGAGCAGACCGATGGTAACCTGGCAGAAAATGGTATGCGAATCCGTATTAATTACAGGATCAGTCTCCTGGATGGGACACTTTGCTATTCGTCCGATCAGGACGGTGTCAAGGAATTCCTGCTGGGAAAAAGCCAGGAGATCTCGG
>CAZVLG010000353.1:0-4262 GCA_964627835.1 uncultured Bacteroides sp. | reverse complement strand
TTCACTGTAAACATGAAGGAGGAATTGAGCAGGCCACAGGATGAACGAAACCTGCCCATCTTTATTTACACAAGCCCGGATGGACTGGAAATCAATATCGTGCCCCTCCAGGGTAAAGGCCTGTGGGGACCCATATGGGGTTATATTTCTTTTCAGCCCGATATGTCGACCATTTACGGAGCCACCTTTTCGCACGCCAAGGAGACCCCTGGACTTGGAGCCGAAATTGCCGAGGATTTTTTCCAGGATCAATTCAAAGGGAAAAGGATTTTTGACGAGGGCAATAAGTTTGTCTCGGTGAAGGTACTGAAAGGCGGCACCAATCCCGATAATCTCCATGCCGTGGATGCCATTTCCGGAGGTACCATCACTTCGGTGGCGCTTCAGGAGATGCTGTATGTTTGCCTGGGTAATTATGAAACGTATTTTAAAAATAAAAGTCTTAGCCATGAGTGAGAGAGAACCCCTGTTTTCCAGTAAGAATCTGAAACTGCTCCGGGACCCCTTGAACGACAGCAACCCGATCACCGTGCAGGTGCTCGGGATCTGTTCTGCGCTTGCTGTTACCGTCAAGCTTGAGAATTCCGTCGTAATGGCCATTTCCGTGATGGCGGTATTGAGCGTCTCGAACGTTGTCATATCCCTGCTGAGGAATTATATCCCGCCAAGGATAAGGATCATCGTCCAACTGGTGGTTATCGCAACAATGGTAATCCTGGTTGATGAGATCCTGCAGGCCTTTGCTTATGATGTTAGTAAACAGCTCTCGGTTTTTGTGGGATTGATCATCACCAATTGCATCATCATGGGGCGCCTGGAGGCCTTTGCACTCGCAAATAAGCCCTGGCCCTCCTTTCTCGATGGCATAGGGAATGCAGCAGGCTATGGCATCATCCTCATCATCGTGGCTTTTTTCCGCGAACTTCTTGGTTCCGGAACGATCTGGGGATACCCGGTATTTGAAAAAATCGGGCTGTATCATACGGGATACGAAAATAATGGCATGATGATCCTGCCCCCCATGGCACTGGTTACCGTCGGGATCATCATCTGGGTACAGCGCTCGAAAAACCGGAAATTAATCGAATCGAAATAATAAGACAGTAAGCTATGGAAAACTATATAAACCTGTTCGTTAAGTCAATATTCATCGACAACATGATCTTCGCATACTTCCTGGGTATGTGCTCCTACCTTGCTGTATCGAAGACCGTAAAGACTTCAACTGGACTGGGACTCGCGGTTATTTTTGTGCTCGGGTTCACCCTTCCGATCAACTACCTGATTGAGAATTATATATTAAAGGCAGGTGCACTTGCATGGCTGAGTCCGTCACTGGCAGGCGTTGACCTGAGTTTCCTGAGTTTTATCCTGTTTATTGCTGTCATCGCTTCCATGGTTCAACTCGTTGAAATGGTGGTTGAAAAATTTGCCCCGGCACTTTATTCTTCGCTGGGCATATTCCTTCCCCTGATTGCAGTGAACTGTGCCATCCTTGGCGGTTCCCTCTTCATGCAGGAAAGAGAATATGTAAATATTGGAGAAGCTACCGTGTTTGGACTGGGCTCCGGGGTTGGCTTTTTTCTTGCGATCGTCGGAATTGCAGCCATCCGTGAAAAGATACAATATTCAAATGTGCCTGCTCCCCTGCGTGGACTGGGGATCACCTTTATCATTACCGGACTCATGGGAATTGCATTCATGAGCTTTATGGGTATTAAACTTTAAAACCATTATCGAAATGCTGCTGTTAGTTTCGCAATTTGGGATCATCCTGATCAGCATCGCCATATTCCTGGTGATCATTCTTTCGCTCGTGGTCATTCTCCTCTATGCCAGGGCAAAGCTGACACCACAGGGAGAAGTTACCCTGCAGGTCAACGATAAAGTACTTACCGTCAATCCGGGGAATACCCTTCTGAGCACCCTGAGCACCCAGAATATTTTTCTGCCTTCCGCCTGCGGAGGAGGCGGAACCTGTGCCATGTGCAAAGCGCAGGTCCTGGAAGGAGGCGGCTCCATACTGCAGACCGAAAAGGGTTTTTTTACACGCAGGGAACAGCAGGATAACTGGAGGCTGGGCTGCCAGGTTAAGTTACGGGGGGATATGAAGATTAAGATCCCCGAGGCCATCCTGGGGATCAAGAAATGGGAATGCGAGGTCGTTTCAAACCATAATGTGGCTACGTTCATCAAAGAATTCGTCGTCCGGCTTACCGAAGGCGAAACCCTGGATTTTCTCTCCGGCGGCTATGTGCAGATCGATGTGCCGAAGGTGGAGGTGGATTTCAAGGATTTTGACATTGAGGAAGAATACAGGGACGAATGGGATAAGTTCAGGATGTGGGATCTCAAGATGAAAAACACGGAGGAAACCTACCGGGCCTATTCCATGGCCAACCACCCGGCCGAGGGCAATATTGTGATGCTCAACATACGTATCGCAACTCCGCCATGGGACAAGTCAAGGGGAGGTTTCATGAAGGTGAACCCCGGTGTTTGTTCTTCCTATATCTTTTCCAGGAAACCCGGCGATAAGGTCAGCGTTTCAGGGCCGTACGGGGAATTCCATATCAAGGAATCGGAACGCGATATGGTTTACATCGGGGGAGGTGCCGGGATGGCTCCGTTGAGATCCCATATCTTTCATCTCTTCCATACCGCAAAAACCAAGCGGAACGTATCTTACTGGTACGGTGCACGTTCAAAGCGTGAAATATTCTACGAAGAGGATTTCAGGGATATTGAAGAGAAATTTTCGAATTTTGATTTCCATATTGCCCTGTCAGAACCCGTACCCGAGGACAACTGGGATGGGCTTACCGGATTCATTCACCAGGTCCTTTATGATGAATACCTGAGCAAACTGGAAGAACCCGAAGAAATTGAATACTATCTCTGCGGTCCCCCCATGATGAACGATGCCGTGCTGAAGATGCTCTACGACCTTGGCGTACCCGACGAGATGATCGAGTTTGACGATTTCGGGGGCTGATAAACCCGATCCGCATGAAAAAACTGATCCTGTGGACAGGAATCCTTCTGCTGGTTCCGGTTCTCACTGCCTGCCTGGAGGAAACGACGGGAATCTGGATAAAACTTGGTGGATCCACTCAGGGGACAAGCTACAACATCACCTACCAGACACCAGACAGTGCGAATTACCAGGAAGACCTGGAACGGGTATTGGCAGGTTTCGACCGCTCCCTGTCAACCTACCTTGATTCATCGTTGATATCACGTTTTAACCGGGGTGAAGAAGGTCTCAGCCCGGATGCCTATTTCCGGGAATGTTTCCAGGCTGCCGGAGAGGTATATCGCTCAACAGGGGGAGCCTTTGACATCACCGTTGCACCCATCGTAAATGCCTGGGGATTTGGTTTCACGGAAGGGGCGGAGATTGATTCTGCCCTGATCGACAGTTTACTCGATTACGTCGGAATGGACAGGGTGAGGATAGAGCAGGGAACGATCAGGAAGGACCGGGATGGGATCATGCTCGACATGAATGCCATTGCGCAGGGCTATGCCGTGGATGTGCTGGCTGAATTCCTGGATTCATTGGGAATTCTCAACTACCTGGTTGAGATCGGTGGTGAGGTGAGGTGCAGGGGACATAACCCAAGGGGTATCGCATGGAGGGTAGGGATAGATAAGCCCATCGATGGCATGCAGGTAGCTGGTATTGAGATGCAGGCAGTTGTCGGAATATCGGATCGTTCCCTTGCCACTTCAGGCAATTACCGGAGATTCTATGTAAAAGACGGCATGAAGTATTCCCATACCATTGATCCCAAAACCGGATATCCGGTTCAGCATGGCCTGCTCAGTGCAACGGTACTTGCGGATGATTGTATGAAGGCCGATGCGTATGCCACGGCATTCATGGTCATGGGATTCGAGCAGAGCCGCGAATTCCTGCAGAAGCAGTCCCTCCTGGAAGCATACCTTATTTACAATGATGAAAAGGGAGAATACCGGGTTTGGTATACAGATGGGATGAAAAAATATATCCGCAGGGAAAAAGATTAAAACGGCGGCTTAGTTCTGGTTAAACGATCCAGCTAAATGCAGCCGCATCCATGCCCGCCTGCACCGCCTTCTTTCCAGCATTTGTATTCATCGTGCTTCACGCAGGTAATTCCCAGTTTGGCCATTTCCTTGTTTTTCCCGATCGAAGTCTGGGGAAACCTGCCTTCCCGGACAAACAGGGTCCTGAATGCAAGTGCCACAAAGGCAATTCCCATCAGGATTGCGGACAG
>CAZVLG010000352.1:0-3366 GCA_964627835.1 uncultured Bacteroides sp. | reverse complement strand
CGCAAGGGCCGGCACGCTCATGAAAAGGTCGTCCAGCCACAGTGTATGGGGATGCGGGAACCTGCGCGCCAGCGTACCGTCTTCCAGCCGGAACTGATCATTGCTGATATGGTCCATGTAGGTCTGGATGAACGGTTCAAGTCCCTCTCCCGCTCCCGAGCGAAGGGTCTTGATCATGGCTGCACACATGGAACCTGCATCGTCAAGGGTTCTTGGGTCAAGCACGGAGCGGAAGGAATAATTCCGGATGAGTCGCTCTTCAATGAGGTTGCGGTAAGGGGGTATGACCTCTGCAAGGAATTTCATCCGCTCCGCCGTGTATTCAGTGAAGTCTGGATCTCCGGTGATCTCCCCGGCCAGCAGCATGCCGGCATACAGGACGCCCCATTCGTAGGATACCAGGCGAAAATCCCCCGGAGCGATCCGGGCCGCCGTATCGGGGGTGGACCAGTCGGTGATGGGTTCTCCCGTGTTCCGGTCCACCAGTCCCACCGGAGTAATCTCATCAAGGTACTGCCGGATCCGTTCAAGAGTGGCGGTGAGGTCCTCCTCCGACATGGCTTCATAGGGCACGGGATAATCCGGCTGTTGTAAATGCAGGGGGCTCACATCGGTCTGCTCCTGCTGGGGAGCCTGGTTTATGCATGAGGTAAGCAAGCCCATGCAAAGAAGCATGGTCCAAAAGGCAGGGAAGAAGGTTGTCGGTCTTTTCATGATTTCAGAATTTATGGGTTGTTTCATGGATGCCTGGATTGTCTGGGTTTATTACCGGCGGTCCTGCCGCCGGTGAGGCCGGTCATTTGATCATTCCAGCTTCCGGATGCGCATTACGAATCCGCCCCGGGACTTCAGGTTTATCTCCAGATTTAGGTCCGGCTCAATCGCCAGCTCTTCCATGCGGAAGGAACGCGCGTCTTCACCGTCCGTGATCAGTACCGCTCTGCCCGGCGCATCCAGGAACTCAAAGGAGAACTGAATCGGCTTCTCCTGTTCTTCCCCGTTGATCCCGGCCAGGTACCAAATATCGCCGGCCCGGCGCGCCAGGATGACGCTCCTGCCCGGCTCCCCTCCGATGAAGCGGGTATCGTTCCATGTGTTTGGGACCTGTTTCATGAAATCCCGGACATATTCCGGCACCGTTTGCATGCCCTGTGGTGTTTCCGCATAGTGCTGGATTCCGGACCAGAACATGACCGAAAGGGCGAGTTCGAAGGCATTGCTTGTCAGACGCTGTATCCGGGGTACTTCGGAAAAGCATACGGGGGTGAAATCCATGGGGTCGAAAACGTTCCGTGTATAGGGTATCATGCAGCAATGTGCAGGCTGGTTGTCCGCATTCACCTGTTCGAAGGTCACGAATTCGAATCCCTTGATCGACTCCATGGTAACCAGGTTCGGGTAGGTCCGCTGCCATCCCCTGGGCAGGGTGGCACCGTGACAGTTGACCATCAGGCCGAAGGCTGCCGCATCTTCGAAAATATCCTGGTAATATTCCATTACGGAGAAGCCGTCTCCCCCGAAGAAATCAACCTTGATGCCCTTTATCCCCATTTCCTTCAGGCGGCTGAATTCCCTGACACGGTCCTCATGCGTAAGGAGCTTGCTTTTGGGCCGGTAGGTTGTAGTGTTCCAGTCCCCCGACGAATTATACCACAGGATCAGTCCCACGCCCTTTTCCGCTGCATAGCGGGAAAGCTCCTCCACCGCAGGGTACCCGATCTGCACGTCCCATTCAAAATCGATCAGGCAGTATTCCCATCCCATGGCGGATGCATAATCGATGAAACGTTTCTGAACGGAGTAAACGGTGGAGTCCTCTTTCAGCAGGACCCAGCTCCAGGAGGATCTTCCGGGCCTTATCCAGGACAGGTCTTCGTATTCCGTCGGGGGGGACAGGTCCGTTCCCAGGGTTGATTCGACGATGGTCCCAAGGTCCCCGATCAGCAATATCCTCCAGGGAGTTTCCCAGGGTAAAGTATGGCGCGGTTTTACGGCTTCCCCCGGAAAATTCTCCGCTTCCGGCGGAAAGCCGATGGACAGGCTGGCCTGTCCCGGTTCGTTTACCAGCCGGCTTCCACAGTAATTCCTGAGCACTCCCGTTTCGCTGATCAGGACCCATTTCTCACCTGTCTTCATCAGGGCGGGCATCACCCAGCCCGGTTCGTGAAGGGGAAGGGAATCAAGAGGAATATCGATACGGTAGAATTCTTCATAGGATGGGTTCGTATTGCACCATCCGGATTTCGCAACCGACATGGGCTGAATGTAGGCCCTTGTGCTGCTCTGAAAATTAAATTCGGTGATTTCGGATTCCGCCTGGACAATTTCTTCCGAACTACCGGGAAATACATAGCGGAATGCAAGTCCATCATCCGAGAGCCTGAACACGATGTCCATAAGGTATCCATCACGGTTGTGCAGGTGCATTATCTTCTGGCGGGCAACATAGTTTACAGGCGTTTTTTTGCCGGTGACCAGATCGTAATTATCCTTGACAATATCCGGTCCGGAGACGGAGTCAAGGACAAGCGAACCGGAGAAATCAGCGTCATTACGCAGGATACCGAGCCTGGAATCCCGGATGACCCGGGCACCCCTGCACTCCACCCGGTAATATACCAGGGAATCTTCCGATACCCGGAAATGTAGGGTTAGATTCCTGTCGGGGCTTTCCAGGAAGTTATTCTCATTTCCAGCAGTACAGGCAATATAGATGAGCGCCTGGAAAGCGAGTATGCTCAGTGTAAAAATCCTGGGATAATTCAGTCGTATTGTGTTCACGATATTCATTTTTTACTCCTGATCCTTAGCCTGCCCAGTTCCCGCAGGTCCGGTTCCTCCCCCGAAAGCGGTTTGATCCAGAACGAATATTCCATGTGCCCGGCCCGGATTTGATATTCCGGCAGGGGAGCGGCGAAATCCGTCCATGAATCGTTCCCCCCGACCCCCATCTGTACGAGGTCAATGTTGACGGTATGGTAAGGGTCATCGGGCAGTTCGATGGTGTGGGTGGCCTCTTCAAGTGCTTCCTGCGAGCAGGGCCAGGCACTCATGCTCAGCAGGCTGTCGGCGGTGACCAGGATCCCGCCGTTGTTTTCATCCCTGAACGCCATCCAGCGGACTCCTGTCCGGTTCGCATTTTCCTGCGGATAAACATAGTGTTCGCCCATATTCATGACGCTGGTCTCGTACAGTCCCACGTCCGCACTTTCCAGGCGGTCAATGTAATTATCGTGCGGGCCGCGGCCCAGGTAGGTCACCTTCTCAAACCGGTCGGGGATCCGGGTCTGCATGCCCACCCGGGGGATCACGGGAAGGCTGGTATCCGGATCCAGAGCCAGGCTGACGTGTATCCAGCCGTTCGGG
>CAZVLG010000351.1:0-2934 GCA_964627835.1 uncultured Bacteroides sp. | reverse complement strand
GACTTTGACGGCGACCAGATGGCGGTTCACCTTCCGCTTGGAAATGCAGCCGTACTCGAAGCACAGATGCTTATGCTGGCATCCCATAATATCCTTAATCCGGCAAACGGTGCTCCCATTTCGGTGCCTTCACAGGATATGGTTCTGGGGCTTTACTATATCACCAAGGCCAGGAAGGATACAAAGGAACACCCGGTAAAGGGTTCCGGCCTGAACTTTTATTCCCCCGAAGAAGTGAAAATTGCCTTCAACGAAGGCAAGGTCCATCTTCATGCCATTGTCAATGTCAGGATTCCCAATAAGGAGGGTAAGTCCGAGCAGATCGAAACCACCGTGGGCCGTGTTCTGTTCAATGAATATGTGCCGGAAGGAGTTGGCTTTATCAACCAGCTCCTGACCAAGAAATCGCTCCGTGATATCATCGGCAATGTACTCAAGCAGACGGGGACCGCCGCAACGGCTAAGTTCCTTGATGACATAAAGGACCTTGGGTATGAGATGGCATTCAGGGGCGGACTGTCCTTTAACCTGGATGATGTGATCGTTCCGCAGGAGAAGACGGACTACGTCAACGAGGGCTATGAACAGGTCGACGAGGTGGTGAACAATTATAATATGGGATTCATCACCAATAACGAACGCTATAACCAGATCATCGACATCTGGACACATACCAATGCAAGGCTCACCCAGACCCTGCTGAAACGGCTCAGTTCCGACAACCAGGGATTCAACCCGGTTTACATGATGCTTGATTCCGGGGCCAGGGGCTCCAAGGAACAGATCCGGCAGCTTTCGGGTATGAGGGGATTGATGGCCAAGCCGCAGAAATCCGGTGCCACCGGGTCGGAGATCATCGAAAACCCGATCCTTTCAAACTTCAAGGAGGGATTGTCCGTTCTCGAATATTTCATTTCCACGCACGGCGCCCGTAAAGGTCTGGCCGATACCGCCCTGAAAACAGCCGATGCCGGTTATCTTACCCGGAGGCTGGTGGATGTATCGCAGGACGTCATTGTGTCGGAGCATGACTGCGGAACCCTGAGGGGCATCGTGGCCACGGCCATCAGGAACAATGAAGAGGTCGTTGAGTCACTTTACGAAAGGATACTGGGAAGATCCACCGTTCATGACGTCTATCACCCCATGACGGGAGACCTGATCATCGAAGCCGGCGGGGAGATCACGGAAGAAGTCGCCAGGCAGATCGATGATTCCCCGCTGGAACAGGTTGAAATCCGTTCGGTGCTTACCTGTGAAGCGAAAAAAGGCGTATGTGCCAAGTGCTACGGCCGCAACCTGGCCACCGGGAAAATGGTCCAGATCGGAGAGGCCGTGGGCGTGATTGCCGCACAGAGCATTGGAGAGCCCGGTACACAGCTGACGCTTAGGACTTTCCACGTTGGTGGTACCGCCTCCAATATTACCTCGGAATCCAGTATCATCTCGAAGTATGACGGGATCGTCGAGATCGACGAACTCCGTTCCGTTGAGCGAAAGGAGAGTGACGGAAGCAAGGTGGAGATCGTCATCGGCCGCCTCGCAGAAATGAGGATCATCGATAAAAATACCAAGATCCCCCTGACGACCCACTCCATAACTTACGGCTCCAGGCTGTATGTGAAGGACGGTGCGGAAGTGAAAAGGGGAGGCCTGATCTGCGAATGGGACCCGTATAATGCTGTGATCATTTCGGAAAGCGCTGGAAAGATCGGCTTTGAAGCGGTTCTCGAAGGGATAACCTTCCGCGAGGAATCCGATGAACAGACCGGCTACCGGGAAAAAGTGATCATCGAAACCCGGGATAAGACCAAGAACCCGGGCATAAAGATCCTGTCATCGAAGAAGGATGTCCTGAAATCATACAACCTTCCCGTAGGTGCACATATCATGGTGAACGAGGGAGACTCCGTCCAGACCGGTGAGATACTGGTAAAGATCCCGCGTGCCGTCGGCAAATCCGGAGACATCACCGGCGGTCTGCCGAGGGTGACCGAATTGTTCGAGGCAAGGAACCCCTCCAATCCGGCGGTGGTATCCGAGATCGACGGGGAAGTGAGCTTTGGGAAGATCAAGCGCGGAAACCGTGAGATCATCATCAAATCCAAGGCCGCCGAGGTCAAGAAATACCTGGTGCCGCTTTCCAAGCAGATCCTGGTCCAGGAGAACGACTATGTGAAAGCCGGCACTCCGCTTTCGGACGGTGCTATCACCCCCGCCGATATCCTGGCCATCAAAGGCCCGACCAAAGTCCAGGAATACATCGTGAATGAGGTCCAGGAAGTCTACCGGATGCAGGGCGTGAAGATCAATGACAAACACTTCGAGGTCATCGTCCGGCAGATGATGCGCAAGGTGGAGATCGAGGATCCGGGCGACACGAAATTCCTCGAGAAACAGGTTGCTGACAAGTGGGAGTTCATGGATGAGAACGACTGGATCTTCGGCAAGAAGGTGGTCATCGATCCGGAGGAATCCCAGAACCTTAAATCAGGCCAGATCATCACGGCCAGGAAACTGAGGGATGAAAACTCCGTACTCAAGCGTAAGGATATGAAGCAGATAGAGGCACGTGATGCCGTACCTGCCACATCCAACCAGGTCCTCCAGGGGATTACCAAGGCCGCCCTGCAGACCCAGAGTTTCATCTCGGCTGCCTCCTTCCAGGAGACGACCAAGGTACTCAATGAGGCTGCGATCTTTGGTAAGACTGATTTCCTGGAAGGCCTGAAGGAGAATGTGATCGTCGGACATCTCATTCCTGCCGGGACCGGCGTACGGGACTACGAAAGGCTCGTTGTCGGATCGCGCGAGGAATACGATGCCCTTATGGCCGCCCAGCAGAGCGGCGAGAGTCCCAAGGAGGAAGAAGTAGTCGAAGAAGATCAATCCTTAGATTCATAATCATGGAAGACTCAAAGAAAGAAAAGAAAC
>CAZVLG010000350.1:0-2357 GCA_964627835.1 uncultured Bacteroides sp. | reverse complement strand
CTGATCAAGGTCATCGTAACCGAATCGGGCGCCAGTATGGGAGTGGACCTGACCCCTGTCTTTACCGAAAACGAAGCCATAAGCTGGTAGCGTAAAAAAAGCCGCTTCCCCGGTTACGGGAAACGGCCTGTAACTTCCAGTGAATCAGCTGGGTCTCGAACCCAGGACCCCATCCTTAAAAGGGATGTGCTCTACCAACTGAGCTACTGATTCAGCCTTTTAATTTCGGGATGCAAAATTATAAGCAATTATTGGTTTTCCAAATATATTGACCAGGTTTTTGGAAATCTTTAACATGCGCTTATGTAAGCATTTGAAATCCTGTAAAATATAAGTACACAGGTTTAAGATCCCTGTACGGTGAGTGTTTTTGTTAAATTGGTTATTTTTGGATATGCATTATCAATTTGATACCCGGATCAGGGTCAGGTATGCCGAAGCGGATCGCATGGGATACGTTTATTACGGCAATTATGCAACCTATTTTGAGGCGGCCCGGACCGAGATGCTGCGCTCGCTCGGATACACTTACCGTGAATGGGAGGACAGCGGGATCCTCCTGCCCGTAAGGGAGATGCATATCCGCTACCATGCCCCGGCATTTTACGATGACCTGCTTACGGTGCGGACCATCATAAGGGAGCTGCCCGCTGCCAGGATCAGCTTCTTTCATGAAATCTTCAACGAAAAAGGCGAGTTGCTCTGTACGGGAAAGCTGGACCTTGTTTTTGTGAACAGGGATACCGGCCGGCCGACCCGGGCACCCCAGGAATTTCTTGATGCCATCCTGGGTTCCGCTGATACAATCAGGTAATGCTGGAGTTAACTCCCCCGGGAGCCTGGCTTCGCCTTTCCCGGATCAGAAACCCACATCTTTCAATGCAAAGCACTTCTGCTGCTTTTTTCACGGTTTTAAAATTTTAAAAAACGCTTGTAATGAACATTGCCTTTCCTCGTCTTAGAGGTGAAAGGTTTTGAATCTGAATGTTTAATTAAATTCTTAGAAGATGAAAAAGATTGCATTATTACTGCCCTTGCTTGTGCTTCCGTTCCTTTTGAATGCACAAAACTCACCCGTGGACAAGCTGTTTGAGAAGTATTACGGGAAAGAGGGGTTTACCACCGTTCTGGTAAATGAAGAAATGTTCGAGGTGATAAAAAACATGGAAGTCGACAAGGGTGAATTTGAAGGCTCGCTTGGCAAGATCAAGCGTGTCCGGGTGATTGCCCAGGAGGATGAATGCGAAGAAACGGCGGGCGTAAATTTCATGGAAGAGCTGAAAGGCGTGACCTTCGATGAGTACAAGGAACTGGTGGTAGTCAAGGAATCGGACGAGGAAGTTCTTATTCTTGCCAAGGAGGTGGATGGCATGCTGAGTGAATTACTGATACTGGTCGGGGGTGAAGACAACGTGCTGGTCTCCATCGAAGGCAGGTTTACCATGGAGGACCTGGAAGCCCTGTCTCACCTGGAAGGGCTCGAAGCGCTGGAAGATGTTCTTGACTAAATGGGCTTTTTAAAAGATTTCCCGGCAGGCAGGTGCAAAAAGATGGCTATTTTTGTCGGTGAACAGGCAAGAATCTCATGGATGCGATCGAGTTCAAGGAAAAGGTTTTACCGCTTAGCCAGAAGATCTTCCGTTTTGCACAGCGCCTGCTTGGAAATACTCACGACGCCGAGGATGTGATCCAGGATGTATGGGTAAAGCTGTGGGACAGGAAGGATCAGCTGGCCGAGGTAAAAAACATCGAGGCATTTGCTTTCCGCATGACCCGGAACCTATGCCTGGACAGGATCAAGCTTAAGAAGCCACAGTATTATGATGACAGGGAGGAGAACGCCTACCGGTTCGATGAAGCGGATAATAACCCGGATCCCGGGCGCAGCCTGGAACTGAAAGATACGATGGATAAGGTAAGCCATATCATCGGGAATTTGCCCGAGCAACAGCAGACGCTGCTGCAGCTAAGGGATATCGAAGGGATGGAATACGAAGAGATCGCAGGGATAATGGGAATTGAAGTGAATACAATCCGGGTGAATATTTCAAGGGCAAGAAAAAAAATCAGGGATGCCATGAATAAAATACAACTGGTATGAAAGATCTGAAGAAAATAGAAGCGTTGCTGGACAAATACTTCCGCGGGGAGACAAGTACGGCTGAGGAGGATATCCTGCGAAGTTTCTTTGCAGAACCGGATGTTCCACACCAGTTCAAGGCAGAGGCAGATCTTTTCAGGTATTTTGCCAGAGAACGTTCCGCATCACTTTCCGCGGGTATGGAAAACCGGCTTGACAGGATGATCGCGGATCCCAAAATTGAAAAACGGAGCATTGGGATCAGGCAGAGATACTA
>CAZVLG010000349.1:0-4176 GCA_964627835.1 uncultured Bacteroides sp. | reverse complement strand
CATAATTGTAACCTTCGTGGAGCACCTTGATATTGGCTTCAACCAGTTCAGGCTTCTTTTTGAATTTTGACTTGAGGAATTTTTCACCGATTGACAGATCCCTGTTAAAAAGCCAGTAAAGGAGTCCGGCAACAAACTGGTTCTTGGTCTTGTCCGCCGTCTTGATATCCAGACCGAATTCCTTCACGGTAGAACGGGTCAGCTGCGTGATTGGGGCCTTCACTACATTAAAACCCTCCAGGCTCCCATCGTCAAGCGGGTCTTCAACATACCCTGCCTTTTTATAGTGTTTATTATCAAAGTTATCGATATCGATAATAATGGTTGCACCAGGCTTGATCCATTTCATATTGGCTTTCAGGGCTGCAGGGTTCATGGCTACGAGCACATCTGCCTGGTCACCGGGGGAATGCACCTCCTTATGTCCGATGTGCACCTGGAATCCCGAAACACCTGCTATGGTGCCGCCCGGAGCCCTGATCTCGGATGGATAGTCGGGGAATGTGGAAAGGTCGTTTCCGATAAAGGCAGAAGTATCGGAAAATTGGGATCCTGTAAGCTGCATCCCATCACCAGAGTCTCCGGCAAATTTCACAACCACCTCATCCAGTTCTATGACTTTTGCATTTTTGCCCATATCTCGCTATTACGTATTAATTATTAATTTCAAATAAAAATATGCATATAACTGACTTATATGCATTTAATGTTTTCCCAGAACAATCAACGAATCGGTCCTTGAAGTATCTGTCACAAAATTACTTATTTTCAGACAGGTTGAATGAACATTTATTAATATTATTCAACATATTGATCCATTAGGCAATACAAAGGGCTTTGGTTACCCGCAACCGCATCCTGCTTCAGGTCCAAAAATCAAGTTTCTCAAGGTGCACCTCCTCTTCAAAGAACATCCTTGAAATCCTTTCAAAAAACTCGGTATAATCCGAAACATAAAACTCATGTTTATCCGAGCCGTTTTCAGGGTTAAGCAATTCTCTTTGCTGAAGCATCCGTTTTAACTCGCTGGCAACCATATGGCCGGAGTCGATCACCTCAACCTCATCGTTGAAAAACTTTTCTATCTGCCGCCGTATGAGAGGGTAGTGCGTACAACCCAGAATAAGGGTATGGATGCCTTCGAAACGCCTGTCAGACAGATAGGCATGAATGATGGCATTACTGATATCATCATCAATAAATCCTTCTTCAATCATGGGCACGAACAGTGGGGTTGCCTTGGAGATCACCTCCGTTGAAGGGGTAAGCCGGGTGATCTTATCCATATAGGCCCCGCTGTTAACGGTACCCTTTGTCCCTATGACTCCTACCCTGCCATTCCGGCCCTTCTCACTGAGATTTTTGACAACGGGATCAATTACGTTCAGGACAATCGCACGATCGCCGACATGCTGGGTGACCTCATCAAAGGCGCTTGCAGAGGCTGTATTGCAGGCAATGAGCACAGTTTTACAGGATTTTTCAAGAAGGAAATCAGCGATCTTTGTGGAATAGTATTGTACACTCTGCCTGGACTTATCACCGTAAGGCAGGTGAAAGGTGTCTCCGAAATAGATGATCTTTTCATCCGGAAGCAGGGTTTTTATGGAGTGTGCCACGGTGAGGCCTCCAACACCCGAATCAAAAACACCGATGGGCTGATCTGCGCGCAGGTTCATGGGACCGAAAAAGAAAGACCATCCACAATAATGAGGATGGCCTTATATTCCTAATGATTTTCGTTTAAATTCCAAGTTTTGCTTTCACCAAGGGCAGTATATCGATACTCTTATCCGACCAGTACACCGGATTGCCGCTGCCGGTATCAAAGATATAAATAAAACCTTGCTCTTGTGCCACGTCA
Organism: uncultured Bacteroides sp.; assembly: GCA_964627835.1. Lineage (GTDB taxonomy): Bacteria > Bacteroidota > Bacteroidia > Bacteroidales > SM23-62 > SM23-62. Next base: position 2,312 of record CAZVLG010000349.1, on the reverse strand, counting down.
CGAACAGCTTTATTTGCCTTCTCCAGAATGGGTCTCATGAACTGGTTCTGCTTGGCTTGCAGATCCTGCTGTGCCATCTGTTCAAAATTGGCAATACGCTGCTGCATTTCCTGTATATCGGCTTCCTTGGTCTGCCTGATCAGATCGGTATACGTTTCCCTGTTCTTAAGGTAATTATCGTATTTTTTGTTCAATTCAACCTGCATCTCTTCCATCTGTATCTCATAGTCCTCTGCAAGTTTTTGAATCTTATTCTGTGCAGAATCACTCTCAGGCATGGACATCAGCAATTCCCTGGAGTCAATATGCCCGAATTTTAGCTGCTGAGCATTCAATGTTATGCCTCCCAGGAGGATAACTGCAGTCAGGATAAGTTTTATACCTTTTTTCATGTCTTGGATTATTACTTTTAGGATTTTGGCGTTACAAAAGTAAGGATTTAATTCTTATAACCCAGTTTTTCCAGAACGTCGTCGCTTTTATCATATTTCGGATTGGTATACAGCATGTTAGCACCAGACGCCGTATCAAATATCACGGCATAGCTTCCCTCGGCTGCAATTTCCTTTACAGCCCTGTAAAGTTCGTCCTGGATCGGCTTGATCAATTCCTGACGCTTTTTAAACAGGCTGCCGTCACGCCCGAAATATTTTTGCTGCAATTGCTTGACTTCGTTCTCCCTGTTAATGATCTCTTCTTCCCTGCGGATTTTCATTTCTTCAGTAAGCAAAACCTTCTCGGACTGAAAATCCTTGTACATTTTCTCAATCTCGCTGTACATGGTCTCGATTTCCGTTTGCCAATCCTCTGCCATCTTATCGAGCTGCTCCTGGGCAGCTTTATAGGATGGGATACGGTTCAGTATGTATTCCGTATCCACGAATGCATACTTCTGTGCCAGAGCGAATCCGGCAGCAAGAAATACTATGACTAGAAATGCAACGATCTTTTTCATCTTTTTGGCGTTTTTCACAATTAATAAAATACATGCGAAAATGGTCTAGAATTGCTGTCCGATGGTGAAGTGGAACTGGCTGTGATTGGCGTCCGGGAACCCGGGCACATCATCAAATCCGTATCCCCAGTCTATGCCAAGAAGCCCGAACATGGGTAGAAAGGCCCGCAATCCAAAGCCGGCAGACCGCTTGACCAGGAAGGGATTGAACTGGTCAATGCTGTACCATGCATTTCCCCCTTCGAGGAATCCCAGCACATATACCGTGGCCGATGGATTCAGCGTGATGGGGTAACGCAGTTCAAGGAAAAGCCTTGTATACACGTTCCCGGACTTGGTACCACCTCCGCTGGTTATAACATTGCCATTCCCATCCACCCTCGGTGTCAAAGAACCATTCTCGTAGCCCCTCAGCGCGATTATGTCGTATCCGTAAATATTGTATCCCGACATCCCGTCTCCCCCGACATCAAAGGCTTCGAAGGGTGAGGGACCCAGATCATTATTATAATGACCCAGGTAACCGAAGTGGGCTCGGGTAGCTAATACCAAATTTCCTGCCAAAGTTGTGTACCAGTCTGCCCTGAATAACCATTTATGATACTCAATCCACTGATATATCTCGTTTGTAGGGATGGTGGAATAATCTTTCCCGTTAAACAGGGAGTACGGGGGAGTAAGCTGCAGGCTCAGTGAAAAATCGGATCCCCTTCGCGGATAGATCAGCTGGTCAATGGATTTCCGTGCCAGGGTGGTATTGAAACTTAGGTTGTTGGATGCCCCGTCGGTAAACTGGAAATAGCCGATCCAGTTATCCAGGTTGTATTGCTGGAAGCTGATCTCGTTATACAGGGTGAAAAAATCATCCGGCCACTTGAGCCGCCTGCCCATTCCAATAGAGGCACCGGTGATTTTCATTGTGCTGGTGCCTGCATCCCATATCGTATAGGAATTGTTCATGATGGAGTGGAAAAAGGAGACTGCAAGGGAATTTGGTTTTTTGCCGCCGAACCAGGGTTCGATGAAGGTCAGGTTATAGCTCTGGTAGTATTTTCCATTGGATTGCGCGCGGAGACTCAAGGTTTGTCCGTCACCAAAGGGGATCGGCCTCCAGGCCTTGGGATTGAACATCTCCCGTGCGGAAAAATTACTGAATCTCAGTCCAATGGTCCCAACGAGCATCCCGGCACCCCATCCTCCTGAGATCTCGAGCTGATCATTGGCACGTTCAACGAGTTTGTATTCGATATCTACCGTGCCATCGGTCGGATTGGGTATGGGTATGGGTTCGATCTTCTCGGGATCGAAATGGCCGAGCTGTGCAAGCTCCCTAACCGTTCGTATAATATCCGATTTA
>CAZVLG010000348.1:0-1667 GCA_964627835.1 uncultured Bacteroides sp. | reverse complement strand
GGAAGTCCCAATATTCACATTGGCGATTCCGCAATCCGAACCTGTGTTCGAAAGAAAAAGCTCTGCTTCCCTCAGATTCAGGGTGAAAATAGCGGATGATAGTCCCTGGGGCACATTGTTGTTCATGGCCAGGGCATCTTCAAATTCCTTGTATTTCATCAGGTAGAGAAGCGGTGCGAAGGTTTCCTCCTGGACGATCTCCCAGTGGTTTTCTGCCTCGGCCAGGGCCGGAACGACATAGGTCCCGGCAGAATAATCCCCTCCCTCCAGCACCTCACCTCCAAACAGGATGGTGCCTCCAGACTCCCGGACTTTTTCAATCGCATCACGAAACATGGTTACGGCCCCGGTATCGATCATGGGTCCGACCAGGATGTTTTTATCAAGCGGATTGCCGATCTTCCCTGCCACCTGTTTATAGGCATTGACCAGCCGGTGCCTGACTTCCTCATAGACCTCTTCCTGAATGATCAGCCGGCGGGTCGACGTACAACGCTGTCCCGTGGTGCCAACAGATCCAAAAACAATCGCCGGAACAGCTAAATCCAGGTCAGCATCCTTTGATACGATAATGGCATTATTGCCTCCCAGCTCCATAATGGTGTTTGCCAGGCGTTTTCCGCAGATGGCCGAGATCCTTTTCCCCACGGCAGTGGATCCTGTTACAGACATCAGCCTGATCCTCGGATCGCCAGCAAAGTTGTCGCCCATCACCGATGAACGGGCAATCACCAGGCTGAACACACCTTCCGGAACCTGGTTCTCTTTCAATACTCCCTGAATGATGTTCTGGCAGGCAATGGCGGTCAATGGGGCTTTTGAACTGGGTTTCCATACGATGGAGTCCCCGGCAACCGCAGCAATCATGGCATTCCAGGACCAGACCGCCACCGGGAAATTAAAGGCGCTGACCACGCCTACAATCCCCAGTGGATGGTACTGGTCATACATCCGGTGCCTCGGCCTTTCGGATTGCATGGTGAATCCGTAAAGCTGACGGGATTGTCCCACAGCGAAATCACATATATCGATCATCTCCTGAACCTCGCCCAGTCCCTCCTGGTAGATCTTTCCCATTTCAAGGGATACCAGGAAACCCAGGTCTTCTTTTGCATCCCGGAGGGCCAGACCGATCTGCCTGACCACCTCTCCCCTGCGCGGTGCCGGCCAGGTCTTCCATTCTTCAAATGCTTTGCCCGCAGTCCGGATCACCTTTTCGTATTCCTCTGCATTGGCATTGGTGACCTTGGCAATTACTTTGCCATCGACAGGAGAAACAGATTCTGTCACATCCCCGCTTGTTTTGAGCCAGGATGTACCGGTGGTTGCACCCGGATTTATTTCAGAGATCCCAAGCCTGGAAAGGGTTCCCTTGATGTCGAATTTTGAAAGATCCATAATTGATTTGATTTGGGTTTTCAGGTTTATAAAAATATCGATTTTCCGGATGGCCTGGAATATCATCAAGGGATGTTAAAAAGCAGTATGGGGGATCTGCATAATTTGCACCTCAGTCCCAAATCAATTATCTTCGCAGGGCTGAAACCACACCTTCACACCCACACCCAAACCCATGCCCTCCCGCCCGGATGGCGGAATTGGTAGACGCGCTGGTCTCAAAAACCAGTGGGCTTTGCCCTTGCCGGTTCGATCCCGGCTCCGGGTAC
>CAZVLG010000347.1:0-15242 GCA_964627835.1 uncultured Bacteroides sp. | reverse complement strand
TCTCTCCCCGATCCCGTTGACGGTAACCTCTACCTGCCGTGCACCGTTAATGACACCGCTGATCGTATTGGCAGTCGCCATGCCAAGATCGTTATGGCAATGCGTTGAAATGATGGCATTGTCAATATTGTCGACATGTTCCTTCAGGTACCTGATCTTTGCGCCAAACTCCTCGGGCAGGGTATAGCCGGTTGTATCGGGTATGTTCACCACAGTCGCACCTGCCTTGATCACAGCCTGTATTACCTTGGCCAGGTATTTATTCTCGGTCCGCCCGGCATCCTCGGCATAGAATTCCACGTCTTCAACAAATTTCTTCGCATACTTCACGGCTGCAACGGCTCTTTCAAGGATCTGATCCTGAGTGGAGTTCAATTTAAAATTTATGTGATAATAGGAAGTCCCTATTCCGGTATGGATCCTTGGTCGTTGAGCATGTTGGAGTGCATCGGCTGCCACTTCAATATCTTTCTCCACCGCACGTGTAAGTCCGCAAATAACCGGCCCCCTGACCGCTTTGGAGATCTCCACAACGGAATTGAAATCACCGGGACTGGAAATAGGAAAACCGGCCTCGATAATGTCCACCCCCAGGCTTTCCAAGGCCCTTGCCACCTCGATTTTTTCAATGGTGTTCAACTGGCATCCCGGTACCTGTTCTCCGTCCCGGAGTGTGGTATCGAATACAAATACTTTTTCCTTCTCCATGATTCCTGGGTTTAGGATGGATAATAATTTTACAAAAGAACTAAATAAATATGAGATATGCTATACAACATATGAAAAAAACCGGGCTGCATCCGGATGATGGTTTGGGGAGGAAGCGGAGGGAAAGTATCTGAGGGCGGATACCGCAATCTGTTCAAAACCAATATAATCTACTTGAATTCCAGGGAAAGCTTCTCCACCCAGGCATGTACCCGTTCCTTGTTTTTGCTTCCCTGGGATTCATAGTCTATACCCAGTCCGCAGAACTGGTCGCCCCGTTCCGCCCTGGAGGATTCATAGGCATAACCTTCGGTGGAAGTGAAACCAACCAGTTTTGCTCCCTGTGCTTCGAGAATCTCGGCGAGTATACCCATTCCGTCCAAAAAATTCTCGGGATATCCTTTCTGGTCTCCCAACCCGAACAGGGCAATGGTTTTGCCTTTGAGGTCCAGCTCTTCAAGGTCCGGCACAAACTCGTCCCAGTGGTTTGGAAGCTCCCCGTCAAACCAGGTGGCTGCTCCGCATATCAGGTTATCAAACCGGGCAAACTGTTCGGCAGTTATTTCTTCGACGTTGACCATTTCCACTTTGGCCGAACCTACGAAAGCCTCGGCAATCCGTTTGGCAATCTTTGAAGTCTTCTGTGTATTAAAACTGTAGATGATTCCTATCTTTTTCACTGGTTTACGTTTAATGGATTATAGCTTTGGTATGCGGGCATTCAAAATCCCTTTGATTTCAGATTGCATGTGGTTAATATTCCAGCAAATCCCTGGCAGCCTGGAGGACCTTTTCGGTATTGGGCAGGATCGCAGTTTCCAGGATGCGGTTGAACCCGACCGGGGTGAAGGTGGATCCAAGTCTTTTCACAGGCCCGTCGAGGTATTCAAATGCTTCATCCGTGATCTGTGCCGCTAATTCGGCACCGAAACCCGAAAATACCTTATCTTCATGGACCACCAGTACCTTGCCGGTTTTTTTAACCGATGCCATGATGGCATCCTTGTCCAGCGGTATCAGGGAGCGAAGATCAATGACTTCAATGCCGGCACCGTCTTCTTCGGCGATCTTCGCAGCCGCTTCAAGGCACATATGCGTCGTATTGCCATAAGTCAGCAGGGTCATATCCTCTCCTTCCCTGCGTATCCGTGCCTTGCCGAATGGGACCTCAAAGTCATCCGGTATGGGTGTTGCGGCCTTGGGTGAATTGTACAATGCCTTGGGTTCCATAAAAAAGTTCAGTCCCCTGCTCCGCATACAGGTCCTCAGCAGTCCGGCCGCATCGTCGGCAAACGAAGGATAAACCACCCGGACCCCGGGAAAGGTGGTGATGCTGCCCTCGATGGTCTGGGAATGGTAGAGTCCCCCTCCGATATAACCACCCGAGGCCAGGCGGATCGTCACGTTCGGGGAAAACTGTCCCTTGGTGCGCCAGTAATCATGCGTGGTTTCAACGAAGGCTTCCATGGCCGGCCAGAAGTAATCCGCAAATTCGGCACCTTCGATCACGATGCGTACTTTTTCATTGAAACGGCTCATCCCGTTGGCGGTTCCCATAATGAAATCCTCGGCTATCGGGGCGTTAAAAACACGCTCCTTGCCGAATTCCTGCTGCATCCCCTTGGTTACATTGAACACGCCACCCTTTTCCTTGTGGGCCACATCCTGTCCCCAGATATAGGTATCCGGGTTATGCCTGAATTCTGCTTTCAGGGTCTCATTCAATCCCTGTATAAGCTTCCTGGGTTCCCCGTCATGGTTATGGGTCCCGTCGGTGTATTTCTCGGGCACATAGGGCTCAGGGATCACAAAATCATAAATGGATTCGGGGGAAGGATCGGGCGCGGCCATTCCTGCTTTATGTGCCTTTTTTACGACCTCTTTCATCTCCTCCTCTATGGCCACCAGTTCTGCCTCGGTAAATCGCTCGTACCGAAGCAGGAGGCGCCTGAATTTGGCCAGCGGATCGTACTCTTTCACATAATTAAGTTCATAATCATCGCGATAAAGTTCGTGTGCATCCGAATTGGAATGGGAATGGATCCGGACGCAATTGGCCTGAACGATGACCGGCTCCTCGTGTTCCTCGATGTGTCTGCGTGCCTCGGCGAGGGTATTCATGGAATCGAATACATCCTTGCCGTTGCAATGCATGATCCGTAGGTTCTTAAAACCGGTAAAATTATCGGCTACCTTACGCCGTGCGGTCTGGTCCTTCTTGGGTACCGATATCCCGTATCCGTTATCCTGGATTACAAAGAGTACCGGAAGTTTTTCGTTGGAGGCCCCGTTGATCGCCTCGTACACATACCCCTCCGAAACGGACGATTCACCCTGTGAACTGATGGCAATGCCCCTTGTCTTGTATTTTTTCATGGCACGGGCGACACCGACGGCATGCAACACATGATTGCCCGTACAGGAGGAGACATTGTGAACGTTCCATGCAGGCTTGGCAAAATGATTGGACATATGCCTTCCACCGCCCGCCACGTCCAGGTCCTTCGATATCCCGTTATAGATAATCTCCTCGGCCGTTAATCCTGCGGAAATGGCCGTCAGCATATCCCTGTAATAGGGGAACAGGTGATCTGTTTCCCGGTTGAAGATCTGACCGATGGCCAGCTGGATTCCGTCGTGTCCGGCATAGGGTGCATGATAGGACCATCCTATGGCCTGTTTCAGGTAATTCGGGGCCCTGTCGTCCAGGATCCTTCCCATAGTCATCATTCGGAACCATTTCCCGAGGGTCTCCTTTTGGGTGGTCTTGATATTATAATCTTTCTCTTTTTTCATAACAAATGGATTCTGCGTCATTTTTCAAATCGTCCGCTTCATGTCAAATGCTTCGAGTATGTCGGCCAGTTTTCTCAGGAATGCACCTCCGTATGCGCCATTGATGATACGGTGGTCATACGTCAGGGAGAGAAACATCTTGTGGCGAATCCCGATCACATCCCCGGTCGATGTCTCGATCACCGCAGGCTTCTTTTCAACGGTACCAACAGCCAGCACGGCTACCTGGGGCTGGTTGATGATCGGGGTTCCCATCACATTGCGAAAGGTGCCGAAATTGGAAATCGTAAAGGTGCCGCCCTGAATATCATCCGGACTCAGTTTATTGTTCCGTGCATCATCGGCCAGCTTGTTCAGTGCCTTGGTGATCCCCAGCAGATTGAGTGAATCCGCCCGCTTGATCACAGGAACGATGAGATTGCCGCTTGGCAGGGCCACGGCTATTCCAAGGTTAATATCTCTTTTCAGAATGATCCTGTCCCCGTCCACCGAGGCATTGATCATCGGAAAGTCTTTCAGTGCCTGTATGGTAGCTTCCAGGAATATGGGAAGGTAGGTGATCTTCTCACCCTCACGTTTTGTAAATTCGTCCTTTATCCTGTTTCTCCACAGAACGATATCCGTGACATCTGCTTCGAGCATATTGGTTACGTGTGCGGATGTCTTCTTGGACAGGATCATGTGCTCGGCAATCAGCTTCTGTATCCGGTCCATTTCAATGATCTCATCTCCTGCACTGAGAGAAGCGGATACGGCAGGTTTTCCCGCTGCAGCCCTTCCGGGAGCCGCTTCTTTTGTTCCCGCTGAAGGCTCGGCCACACCTGCGGCGGGAGCCGTGCGTGTTTTCAGGTAATTCAGCAGATCCTTTTTCTGGACCCTCCCATTCTTCCCGCTTCCGGGAATGGTATCCAGCTCTTCGGTGCTGATCCGCTCCTCCCTGGCAATGGTTAGTACCAGGGGACTGAAAAAGCGCCCTTTTTCACTGCTCTTCTTCAGTCCGCTTGCAGATTCCTGCACAGCTGCTTTGGAGACCGGTTCTTTTGATGTTTCCACCCCTGCAGTTTCCGGAGCAGGTTCCGTTGCTGCGGAAGGATCAACTGTTGCTTCCGGCTCGGCTGCCGGGGGCGCTTCCTCGACCGCCACATCTCCTCCGCTGGTGTCTATAACAGCGATAACCGTCCCAACGGCAACGGTCTCATCCTGCTGAACGTTGATCTTTATCACCGTCCCCGAAACCGGACTCGGTATTTCCGAATCCACTTTGTCGGTTGCGATCTCAAGCAGGACGTCGTCATCTTCCACCTTGTCCCCCACCTTGACAAACCATTTGGTGACGGTGGCTTCCTCTATGCTTTCACCCAGTTTGGGCATCTGAAGTTCAAATTGAGCCATATTCTGAGGTCTTAAATGAGGTGCAAATATAAGAAACTTAAATTAATTTATACCCGGTCTAAATAGTCCCTGAGCCATCAATACTCCAGCTTGTCATCCCCGGAAGTGAACCCTGTCAGGCGTCAAGTTTCGTCTTCCTCCCAGCCGAATTCAACCCGGTATACAATGGGCTCTCCCATGGGGATACGGTCATAGACACTTTCCAGCTTGCCGGCTCCTACCCTCCATATCTCAATATCCGGGTACCTTGTGCTGACCAGCATGCTAATCAGCGCAAAAGGTTTGGGTCCGAGGGGAGCCAGTATGATCCTGTATTTCAAACGCAGATCCAGGCAGAGATCTGTGAGGATCTGCCTGGTCCTGGTCAAATCTTCAAGGGGATAACAGAAGACCTGGTTTTTATGGAGGCTGTCAATCAGTTTAAAATTGTTTATATAGACTTTTTCCACAAACCGCTGATCACTTGAGGGATCAGCATACAAGCAATAGGTTGTTTCCGGATCAACTGCCTTGCGCAGGAATTCAGCCCTGTCCTTCTCATATCCAAGCCCTATTACCAGCGCTATGGGTTTGCCTGCCATCATGCCACGCGAACCATATCCAAGAGGTTCCGCCATTCGCAGGGGCTTTGGTTTCATTGGTTCCACATAGGCTGACCCGGTATAGGAAAAAAGTATATCCACTTTCCGCCAGGATAGGCTTGCCTGGCTGAAATAATCAATGAATGAGGCATACCAGGGCTTGGTCATACAGGAATAATCGACAAGGATCCTCAGTACTTCCTTCTTCCCGGAGGGAATGGATGAAACCAGATCCTCTACATTAAGTCCAAGATCACCGCAGGCAGAGATAAACTGGAATCCGAGCTCCTTGAAAATCCGGTCGTTCCGTGGACGGTTCAATTCATCCTTCCGATCCTCGAAGGCCAGGACAAGCTTTGTCTCATTCCCCAATCTGATGCGTTCCATCAGGTAGGGTGAGCGCTGCTCATAGCCGGAAACACCGATCACCAGGTCTATTTCATTTGAATAGACATAATCAAATGAGACCTGTTCTGAATGTATTATATCCATTGAGGCCTGTTACTGACCCAAAATTAGTCATTTGTTCAGATGAATGAAACAGGTGTTGGGCATGCACAGGCCCGGGAGGGATTTAATCCGTTCGGGTGAGATACATGGATGGCATTTCCATGGGCGCCTGGTAATCGAAAAGATCATATTCAGGCCACTCCCTTACACTGGCAATCGCCCTGAACATGGTTCTGGATGTTTCGCTATGGATCCTTGATCTTTTCCAGGTCGTCGTATTCATGACGATGATCCAGTTGATTCCGTTGTTCTGCCGGACAAGCAGCGCGGAGGTCCCCGTCAGGGTGCCGGTGCGCCACCAGGTACCTCTGCCGTCGGAACCTTTCCAGCCGATCATATTGTATCTGCTGCCTTTACTGTCCGTCATCTGTTCGATGGTTTGGGGCAGCAGTATATCGGGACTTGAATTGAACCCGTCAATAGCTACACCCAACTTGAGCATATCGGCCGGAGATCCGATCCATCCACCTGCAGCACCCAGAAGTTCAATATCATTGCCTCCGTAAACCCTGGGAACGTATTGGTCCCGGCTGTCGAATGCAAGTACATTCTGGTTACCCGACACCTCGTAATATTTGACTTCCCTTGGAGCCCTGTCCTCATAATAACCCCGGCCGATCTGCATGCCCCTGATCCCCAGCGGCTGAAGGAGCGAGATCTGCACATAATCCTCGTAATCCATTCCGGTTACCTCTTCAATGATTTCCCCCAGAACGGCATAGCCGAGATTTGAATAACTATAGCGTGTGCCCGGCCTGTAGTTCAGTTTCCGGTTAAGAAGCGTGTAACGGATAACATCTTCCGCCTGGACAGGCAGGTCGACATTCATCCTTCTGGCAACGACATGAGGCATGAACATAGGATCTCCGTAATACCTCGACCAGCCGGCCTTGTGCACCAGCAAATGCCGGACAGTGATGTCCTCCACACGCGGATCTTTATATCCAAGGTACAAGGAGTCTTTCAGGAGCCCGCCCGGACCAAAGACCCTGTCATCCAGATCCAGCTTTCCCTCTTCCTCGAGGCGCATGACGGCAATGGCAGTGATAAGCTTGGAGACACTGGCAAGCCGAAAGACATGACCCGGCTCAACCACTTCGCCCTCTTCCTCATTTGCATATCCGAATCCTTTGGCGTATACAAGTCGACCGTCCTTTGTGACGGCCACAGAGGCTCCCTTGATCTGGTATCGTTTCAGAAAATCGGAAATGGTTTTGTCCATCTGCTCGGTCCCCTGAAAGGATGACATATCGTTCCGGATGCTGCCGGATGTATTATTCAACTCATTGGATTGCACAGGATGCGATCCTTTCCGGTCAGAAAAGATCGAGCTGATATCCCAGAAAAACAGGATAAGTATCAGCCCAAGCTGCACAATAATGAACTTAAACTTCTTCATCTTCATTTAGATTAACATAAAGTAATCCCGTAAAAAGAAGCCGCAAATATAAATGCTTTTTCAAAATTAGGAAACGAGATGCTTATCGGGGTGGGGTTACAAATCCAGGAAATACAGTATAACCCATTGATTTACTTTGCCTTATAATGGATGTTAAAAATATGCGAATATGTTAATAGCGGTCAGGAGGAAAATCTCTTCGCATCCCGAAAAGGATACTTGGTCGCATCGATTTCAACAAATACATTTAAAATGGGATGATTGGTCAAAATGGTATTTGCTGTTGATAACCTTTCAGCCTTGAATTGTAAACATAAATCCCTCTATTTCTTGCAGTTCTTGATAAATTCCTCGCGTATCTGTTCCCTGCTGCCGATAATAATGAAAAACATGTCAAGTTCCTGCTTGCTGCGAACCTTTAGCTCCTCGTCGAGATAAGGGAAATCGCTGTATAGATTATAAAGGCGTTCGCGTTCTGCCATAATCCGGGCAAAAACTGTTTCAAACTCTTTTCTTTTCAGGCAGGGCCCTTTATATTTCCTCTGGGTATAGCGGGTTTTATTGGTGGCAAAAGGTGAATCATACGGGATGTTGATCATTCCGGACCAGTCAAAATCATAGGGCACCGGTACCGGGGGTTTGAAATGGTCGACGGAAACCAGTTCGATATTATGAACGATGGGTACAGAATAATCCGTATTCAGGATCATGTAATTGAAAACCGACATAAGCGTGAAATAATCCCGGTCGAGAAGATCTTCGGATAATGCATCAATATCAAGCAATTCTCCGTGATTTCTTTCCGCCATATCTTCGTCATTCTCCAGCAGAAAAGCAAACCGTGTGATGGAATCACTGCGTTCCGGCATATTCACATAGGTGATCCGGACAAGACGAATCCTGAAGCTGAAATCAGTGAAAATGTTATACGCTTTGTAGAGCAGGTATTCCTGAAGCACATACTGTTCGAATTCCCTTGCATTATCCTGGCAATGGGTGACCAGCTTCAGATCCCTTATATCATTAAAAATACTACCCTCTCTGTCCAGTTTCTCAAATTTCAGTTTCAGCGGAGGAAAATCACAGTTAGCCGGGTTCTTCCTGAAATTCCCTCTTGCCCGGACACTGACCTTCATTTCCACAGGCTCATGATCCCTCGGGTCCAGGTAGGCCATAACGGCATCATGGTAAGAAGGATCCTCGCCGATATCAGCTAGCAAACTGTCCATATCCAACAGCAATGAAAGTTCCAGGACGGAGTCTGAACTGAAAATATCCCATCCTTCCGTTGCATCCTGTCCCGTTCCGGTTTTGGGTACAACGCTCAATCCTATGATAACCAATCCCAGCAGGGTACTTTTCATATCTGCCTTTATATCGAACATATTTCCTGTCTTCAAAATTAGTAATTCCATTGAAATGATTTTGCCATCCATCCATTGAAAAAAAATATGAAGATATCATACATGGTTTATTTTCAGCAAAATACCATTCCAGCTCACCGGGCTCCGAAGTTAAAATTGACCGGTTTTTACCTCTGTTTCATTTTTTTTTTTTAATCTTTGCTTACTTACTGTAACGGATACTTATGATAAAGAAAGTTCTTATCGCCAACAGAGGCGAGATAGCTGTCCGGGTAATAAGATCATGCAGGGAGATGGGTATCAGGACGGTTGCAGTTTTCTCAGAGGCGGATAGATCTTCTCTACATGTTCGGCTTGCTGATGAAGCCTATTTTATAGGTCCCTCCCCATCCAATGAAAGTTACCTCGTAATTGATAAAATCATCGAAGCGGCCAAAAGTTCAAAGGCCGATGCCATACACCCGGGTTATGGTTTCCTGTCCGAGAATGCCGCATTTTCTGAGCGCTGCAAACAGGAAGGTCTGATCTTTATCGGACCCTCTGCCCATGCGATCTCCACCATGGGTGACAAGATCAAGGCCAGGGAAACCATGATCAATGCCGGCGTACCCGTGGTTCCTGGAACCAAAAAGGCCATCAAGGCAGAGTCCGAAGCCGCTAAAACAGCCACCGAAGTTGGCCTGCCGGTCATGATCAAGGCCTCTGCCGGAGGTGGGGGAAAAGGCATGCGCCTGGTAAAGGACCAGAAAGACCTTATTTCTGCCATACGGGCCGCCAAATCAGAAGCTCTTTCTGCATTCGGTGATGATTCGGTTTACATTGAGAAATACATTGAATCTCCGCATCATATTGAATTCCAGATACTGGCGGACAAACACGGAAATGCGATACACCTCTGCGAAAGGGAGTGCTCGGTCCAGCGGCGCCACCAGAAAGTCATCGAAGAAACCCCTTCCCCCCTGATGATCCCAAAACTGCGCGAAAAAATGGGAAAAGATGCCGTGGCCGCTGCCCGGGCAGTTAATTATGAGGGCGCGGGCACGATTGAATTTCTGGTGGATAATGAACGGAATTATTATTTCCTGGAAATGAATACCAGGCTGCAGGTGGAGCATCCGATCACAGAAATGGTCGTCGGCGTTGATCTGGTCAAGGAGCAGATCCGTATCGCATCAGGTGAGAAACTAAGTTATAAGCAATCAGACATCACTCAAAACGGGCATGCCATAGAGTGCCGGATTTACGCAGAAGATCCCGAGAACAACTTCATGCCCTGTCCAGGTGTGATAAAGTATATTGCGGAACCCGGCGGACCGGGGATACGTACCGACGGATACGTTTATCCGGGCTTCGAGATCCCCCTTTATTACGATCCTTTGATTTCCAAGCTGGTTGCCTGGTCCGAGAACCGTCCGGGTGCCATACAGAGAATGAAACGAGCATTGAAGGAATACAAAATCACCGGTGTGAAGACATCCATCAATTTCCTGGAACGGATCATGGAAAACAAGCAGTTCTCAAACGGGAACTACGATACTCATTTCATCGATGAGAACATGGCTGAATTGTCAGCAGTTTCAGCCAATGGCCAGGCCGAGGTTGAAGATGCAGCTATCATAACCGCTTTTATTGACTATACCGATAAATTAAGCAGACTCCAGTCCATAAAATCCTTTCAGAGTAACGGGGGAAGTTCGCCATGGAAGAACTTCGGCCGCAAGAAAGGGGTAATGAGAATGTAAGTTTTCCAAATCCAAAAGCTATGTCACTTGAAATCCGTCTTGATGACCGGTATTCCCAGGTGGAACTGGTCGGCAGAGAAAATAACAAGGTGAGGATAAAAATCGACGACAAGCTTCACGAAGTAGACATCGTTAAGGTCGAGGACGGAGTTTACTCCCTCCTGATGAATGGTAAATCCTATACGGTGGAATTGATGGAGGGCAGTTCCCACAAAAAATATGACATTAACGCCGCACACCGGTCCTTTGAACTAGAAATCATCGATGCCGAAACCCGCTACCTGATGAGCAGGAAAGGCGGTGAACTGGAGGATGAGGGAAACCAGATCTCCTCTCCCATGCCCGGGAAAGTGGTGAAAATACCGGTCAAGGTGGGGGAAAAGATCGATGCCGGGCAAACCTTGATCATTGTATCGGCAATGAAGATGGAAAGCGAATACAAATCCAGCAAGGCGGGGACCATCAAGGAGATCCACGTTAAGGAAGGAGATACCATCGAAGGACATCAACCATTGATAACCATTGAATAGAATCCCATATCATGAGCAAAGCCCTGGATAAGAAATTCAAAGAGTTCGAAGACAAAAGCAAAGCCGCGGAAGCAGGAGGCGGCGCGGAAAGGATCGAGAAACAGCATGCAAGCAACAAGCTGACCGCAAGGGAAAGGATCAACGCGCTTCTTGATCCCGGAAGCTTTGTGGAACTGGACAAACTGGTAACCCACCGCTGCAGGGATTTTGATATGCAGAAGAACCTTATCCCCGGTGACGGGGTGGTTACGGGCTACGGGAAAATCGATGGTAGGCTGGTGTATGTATTCGCCCAGGATTTTACCGTATTCGGGGGCACCCTCAGCCGCGCAAACGCAGATAAGCAGGTCAAGGTACTTGAACTGGCACTTAAAATGGGAGCTCCGTTAATCGGGCTGAATGACTCGGGAGGTGCCCGCATCCAGGAGGGCGTCCAGAGCCTGGCCGGATACGCCGATATTTTTCATCTGAATGTGAAGTCTTCCGGGGTCATACCGCAGATCTCTGCCATACTCGGACCCTGCGCCGGCGGAGCCGTATACTCCCCGGCCCTTACGGATTTTATTTTCATGGTGAAGCAGACCAGTTATATGTTCGTGACTGGGCCCGATGTGATCAAGGCTGTAACCCATGAGGATGTAACCAAGAACGAACTCGGTGGCGCCACCACCCATAATACCAAAAGCGGGGTGGCTCATTTCATGGCCGAAGACGACGATCAGAGCATGATGATGATACGGGAACTGATCGGCTACCTTCCCTCCAATAATATGGAGGACCCTCCATTAAAGCCCTGCACGGATGATATTAATCGCCGTGAAGAGAAACTCCAGTCGCTGATCCCCGATGATCCAAATAAACCATACGATATCACGGAATTGATCGGAGCCGTTGTGGATAACGGCGTCTTCTTTGAAGTACAGGCACACTATGCCAAAAACATTGTCGTAGGATTTGCCCGCCTGGGCGGACGATCCGTTGGAATTGTCGCCAACCAGCCTGCCTTCCTGGCCGGGGTCCTCGATATTGACTCCAGCATAAAGGGGGCCCGGTTCGTTCGCTTCTGTGATGCCTTCAATATTCCCCTGATCACCTTTGAGGATGTACCCGGCTTCCTGCCCGGTACACTGCAGGAGTTCGGCGGGATCATTAAGCAAGGTGCCAAATTACTGTATGCGTTCTCGGAAGCGACCGTTCCAAAGATCACGGTCATCACGCGAAAAGCCTACGGAGGAGCTTACTGCGTCATGGCTTCGAAGCATATCGGGGCAGATGTGAACCTGGCCTATCCTACGGCGGAGATTGCCGTTATGGGCTCGGAGGGCGCGGTCAATATCCTTTACCGGAACAAGATCGAGTCCGAGAGGGACCGCAAGCGGGTGATCGCCGCCTACCAGGATACCTTTGCAAATCCGTATAAAGCAGCCGAACACGGCTACATCGACGAGATCATCATGCCCCGTGACACCCGGCCGAAACTGATACAGGCCCTGGAAATGACCGAGAACAAAACCGAATCCAAACCACCGAAAAAACACGGGAACATTCCCCTGTAATTCACTGCTCAGCCGCCTTCCGGATTCCACACAACATTCTGATGGTATTGTTGGACAAGGCGCCTTTAAAATATCGGCACCTTCGGAATGTCAAAACGGCACTACATAGCTTTGCGATGTCAGGTGCCTTTTTTGACAATTCCTCAGATGGTACACCGATATTTTGCAGCGCCGGTCCAATAATGCCGGAAGGTGGTGGAATCCGGGAGGCGGCTTGGACAAAAAAATACCGGTTCAGTGTTGACCCGGTATTTTTTTATTCGGTGGTTTGGATTAACGTACGACAAGCTTCAGGTATTCGGTCCGTCCATCCAGTTCAATTCCGACATGATAGATTCCGGCAGCATAGTCCGATGCATTGATCTCGAAGGAGTTCCTTCCAGCCACTGCATACTTGTTGAAGCTGGCAATCCGCTGCCCGGTGAGGCTGTAGATGGTGGCAACAGCCGTTCCGGCCCTGGGAGCATTGAAACGGATCAGGAACCGGTCGGACGAGGGATTGGGGAACGCCTTAATATCAAAGGTTGTCTTCCGGAACTCATTTACGGCGGTCGGGTCCACTTCCATCTCATCGTATGTCCAGTCGCAGCCACGTTTGAGAAGCGTAAAGAACTCGGGCGAGCCGATGCTCAGTGTGGCGGGATCACCGCCGTCCAGTCCCGTATGGACAACTCCCCACATGAAAATCTTTACACCGGGAGTTTCCGTGTCATCCAGCGCAATCATGTGCCAGAAGTCAGCCATAGCGGCATGGGCTTTGTTGACGGCCAGCTTGTGGGTAAAGCCCACTTGCGCCTCTTTCCAGGAAACGGATCGTATGGCAGTCTGGTCAGCTCCAACGGCCGTGGTCCAGGGAACCTCATCGCCAACATTGAAATTCTTGGTGATGTAATGGCTGTTGTCCTTGATGATGATGGAATTGTCATCCACGGTACCCGCGGCTTCCGCTGCCTGGTAAAATTCCGCAGCATCATCGGTGTTCCAGGCCCAGCGGTTCGTCCTTGGCGTAAAACCCTCCAGGTTAACGATAGGCAGCTCATATCCGTCGGTGGCAATGCTGTTCATGTCACCGGAATTCACCGTTTCGGCGATGAATATGCCATCGTAATCGCCATAGAAACTGGATTGTAGGCCTGATCCGATCTCAGCATTCGACCAGTATTCCGGTACATATCCCCATGCTGTGAGGCTGTCAAAGATATCCTTGTCCGACTGGTAGGTGACGGGTTCAAGGGCATCACCGCGGCCAATGAACATGATCTTTTTCTGGCTGAAACCTGCAGCCGGCAGTAAGCTCAGCATGATTATTAAAGAAAAAAAACGAATGTAAAGGTTCTTCATGATGAATTGATTTTAGTAGATGATTGACTATTCAATAATTTCCCAAATCTATAGAAAAAAAGCCGTGACCGCAAAAAAAATACCGGATCTGAATGGACCCGGTATTTTTAATAAATTGTGAAGGCTGTTAGTGTATGATCACCTTCAGGTATTCAGTGTGGCCTTCCATTTCAAGCCCGATATGGTAGATACCGGCTGAATAATCAGAAGCGCGGAGTTCAAAGTAGTTCCTGCCTGCAACCGTGGCTTTGTTAAAAACGGCAATCCGCTGTCCGGTCATGCTGTACATGGTAGCAACGGCTTGTCCCGGCCTTTCTACAGTGAAGCGAACGGTCATCAAATCCACAGCCGGATTCGGATATGCTTTAAGTTCAAAGGGTCCCACCTTCAGGTCGTTCACCGAACTCGGCATATTATCGTATGCCCAGTCGCACATCCTGTGAATGATCATAAAGAATTCCGGGGTGCCCCAATGTTCCTGTCCCCTGTCAAAATCATTGAGTCCGACCTCGCTGATCGACCAGAAGGCAACCTTTTCATTAAGTTCAGGGGGCTCAACGGTAACCAGGTTCCAGAAACCGGTCTGGCTTTGAGTAGCCTTGTTAACAGCCAGTTTGCCGGCATACTCCACATTGACTTCCTTGATCGCGCCAACCTGCCATTCAGTCTGCAGGGTTCCTGCATAGTCCGACCATTTAACTTCGTCCCCGATATTAAAAATCTGGGTGATGTAATGAGCGTTGTCCTTGATGATAATGGACTGTTCATCCACTGATCCCTCCGCGTTATTGTAAAACTCTGTAGCGTTGTCATCCAACCATCCCCAACGATCGGCGCGGGGTCCGTAACCTTCGGTAGCGACAAGCGGGACCGGGTAATCATCACGCGTTGCGAACGGGACAATATCGCCGGAATTTGCCGTTTCATGAATAAAGCAACCGTCATAATTCGACCATGTTGCTCCAATGGATGAAAGTCCGGTTGAAAAAGAAGCATTGTCTATGGAATCCACAACATAACCCCAGGATTTCAGGGAATCGACCAGGTCCCGGTCGGAGGCAAAGGCATCGACAGTGGCATCACGATGGACATACAAGATGGTCTTCTGCCCGAAACCAGTTTCCGAGGCCATTATGGCCAGAAGCAATAAAACAGGTAAAAAAGTGTAAAGTTTTTTCATAATCTTTTGAATTTTTAATTAATAATTTAGTCTGAATGCTACAAAAATATCTAAAAAGAGCAATTCTGCAAAAAACATAATGATTAATAAGTGTGAGATTGGGGGTATATAAACACGAATGGGAACCCTTTCGTAAGAAAAAG
>CAZVLG010000346.1:0-4973 GCA_964627835.1 uncultured Bacteroides sp. | reverse complement strand
GTATTCGGGTCCACGAACCTTTCGTTAAGCAACCTGAGATCGATCAGAATTTGCGTAAATTCTGAAAAATCAGGATCGGCCAAGTCCCCGTAGAGCAGCTGACCCATAACGATCCTGGACTGGATCGGTTGATTTACTTTTACCAGGTAGCCGTTCTGTTCATTTTCAACCAGGTCCTGAACCACGGCAAAATTATCCGTTATCTGGTTTTCACCAGCACCAGCCTGGTTGTTTCCATATTTGATGAAATTCCCTGAATTCATTTCTGCGTATCCACCCGTTCCGTCAATGTCTGAAAGTAAGCCTTGACAAATCTGGTCCTGAGCAAAAATGGTAAGGTCATTTGATCTCATCGCAGCCCATTTACCATCTACAGGTCCCCTGAACTCCACTAAATCGCTGGTTGCATTATACCGGATCCCATATACCTCCAATTGTTCATTGGTTGTAGCAAAGACGGTAACATCCTGATCAGGATTAGAAATGGAGGATAGCATATTGGCCTGGTTGAGCACGAAAAGAAGGGTTGAATAATCCTTGTCAAAAAAGAGTGTTCCGGGTACCGTTGTGAATACATTGGGCTCAAGTACCCTGTCCATTTCGTAGACCACTCCGTTACTGCACATATAGCCTGACTTCAATTCGTCAGCGGAGAGTTCGGTAGGATCGCCAAAGGCGTTAAAGTAACCGCCAGCCAGCTTGGACTTAAGTACCAGAGATCCCGATAACTGGGTCTGCAGTATGTAAAAAAGAGTAACCCTGGGCACACTGTCAATGGAAGGATAATTTTTAAGGATGGTATTATTCAGGTAGCTCAGCATTTTTTCATTTGTGGGAAGAAATGCAGTCCACATATTCTGGGGAGGTATCACTGTATTGGTGGAAGGCCCTCTTTCTTCCGCGAGGTCAAAAACAAGATCGTAGGATTTCCTGTATAATACTCTTTTCTCTTCATCTACCTCATATACTCCATAGGCTGCAAACCGCTGCAGAAGATCATAATATTCCCCGTATCTGTCCTGGTTGGCGATCATGTATTCTTCAATGCTGGGCATGGGCGGTACCACCCTGTCAAGAAAATAGATGAATCCGCTGGAGGTCCTTACCTCCAGTTCATCCGGAATTTCGGGATTTGGGATCACCATGGCATTGTGCCAGTTCATTCCATTTAGATTGGGCGGGTAATTCAACTCCCAGGTGCTTCCCGGATACATAAATGTATAATCCGATCCATCCATGGCACCACCGTAGTCGTTGAAAAATTCGGATGTGAAAAGCGGGATATTTTTATTGCCCGTACAAATGAGAAATTCCTGACCTTCTTGTCCCGGTACATACCTGACGGTTTCCTTATAGGGAATGGATGTACTTGGGGTCTCCTTCCTATGGAACAGTGAAGCATATTCCGCTTTCGGACCTTGCAATTCAGACCAGGCATATTCATATATCAAATAAAACCTAGATCGGGGATTTCGCAACACATGAAGGGTGAAAAGCTGAACTGCCTCATCTTCAGTCAGATCCTCAACAGAATTGATTCCGGCGGACTCAAAATATGCTTCAAAAGCATCATCATCCGGAACGAAAAGCGTAAATAACTGTCTGGTAATAGGATCTTTGTAATTGGCCATTTCCATAAGCCTGAGAAAGATGGTATAATTCCCCCTTTCTTCAAGGGTTTCAATGCTTGAGCCTCCCAACCAGGGTGGCTCTTCGAATCTTTCCTGGTGCTTGTCACAACCATTCAATCCGAATATCCCTACAGCCATTACAACAGCTGCGTAAAACCAGTTGAATTTCTTCATATTCATAACTTAAAAGCTTCTAGATTTAATAAATCCTCCGTGTAAGGTATCTTTTGTAAAGATCATCTACCGATACGTAATCATTGGAAAGTACTAGTCATCAAGTCCATCATTGCAAAAATAATAATATCTAAATAAAACATTATTTACCCAAAATTAAGGAGTATTATGAATATGATGATAATGCTTTAAATAATTCCGCTGGTGGCAGCCTACTTTAACTTCGCCTAATCATTGATTTATAGTGCATGTAAATCTTGTTTAGAATGAGTATATATTAAGCTTTGAACTTAATAATATTGCTCATTATTGAATAATGAATTGTATAGTCACCGGTGTTGATTGAAAGGTATAGATGCCCCAGGAAAGATTTGCTGACTTTCCAGGAATCCCTAATTATGCAAATATCACTCGGTATTCAGATAAATTAATTTGGAAGTTCCGACAATATTGTCCGTTGTTACCAGTATAAAGTAGACTCCAGAATTCAATCCCAATTTCCCAAGGTTGAGAGTAGAATGATTTTCCTGGATCGATTGATAAATGAGGATTCCGCTGAGGTTGAAAAGTTTGATATCCAGCAACTGCTTATCATCGGGTGAACCGGCGGAGATTTTGATGTATTCTGTTGCAGGATTCGGATAAATACTGATCCTGTCAGCGTAATCGAATTCTTGAGCTGTGCCGACAGGATAGGGATCATTTCTAAAGGGTGAGCCACTGACTCCGGAGGACAACTGCCAGTAAGCCGGTTCTCCGGGGTCCCCGGTTGGATTGTGTTCAGTTGCTACCAGTGAATAACCATCTCCATAAGCATCTTCGGGCCAGGGTGCTTTTTCATCATAGAAGAACTCCATTACTGCACTACCTTTATCATCCAGTAAAATTACCGTTTCTCCTTCATTGGCTAAATGTCCTGAAAAGGTACCGGAGGCCGCTACTCCGTATCGGTCATAGAAAAATGAGGAACTTGATGCGATCACGTAAAACTCTCCGGGACCCAGTATCTCATTTTCCGGGAAGGTATAATAAATAGCAGAATCCAGTATAAGTCCGGAAAGATTAAGATAGGTTTCACCAGTATTTTTTAATTCGAGGAATTCAAAATTTTTTCCTGAAATGGTATCATCCTCCCGGATAGAATCCTGTGGTTGATAATGCAATTCCGTGATCTTCAACGATGAGAGATCCTCATTCGCTTCCAGGAATTTTATTTCTTTCATGGCACTCCAGACACCGTTGTTGTAGATCCTGGCTTTCAATATTGCAGTGGATCCAATATGCTGGGTCAGGTCATTATCTGCCATCAAGGCTCCCTGATGAATGCTGCCTCCAACCATACGCGGATCGGTACCGTCAAGGCTATAGCAAAGTATTCCCGAGGTATTGGGATTGATAACATCAATGTTGATGCCGGAGTTCAAAATATAATTGTCACCCGGTATGACTATTCCTGATTTTTCTATTCGTGGCGGATCGAGATCTGCATAAAGTCCGGCCTGCTTCAGTTGTATGATTACGATCTCAGTCCGGAACGGGATGAAATCGTTTCTTATCTTATTGATCTCGGGTAACCAGTTGGCATTTCTTGTATAAGGATCTGTTATCCAGTATTTTGCATCACCCCACCTGGCAGATTCGGCAATGATGGCAAGATCAATCTCAGCCACCCTTTTGTTAAGCCTGTTAGTGACTTTGGGTATTGTAAATACACCATTTTCATTGAAGTGTTTAAAGGCCCTGTCAGCAAAACGCATCCTGTATTCTGCGTTTTGAGTGAGTTTGTAATGCAGCCACTGGGGGTGGAACGATCCCAGATGGTCGACAAACATCGTATTGTTATCTGTCCGTTCGGCAATATTAACACGGTTTTCGTACAATCCCTCTCCGACTTCAACCCTCTCAGAAAACATAGCATGTTCGGCATCATGGACATAAAAGGTAAACCCTCTGGATCTATCTTTCCTGTTAGAAATGGCATAAAAATTATTGGGATCTTTATTATAACGGAATGTCGTTGTAGGTGAATCAAAATTTCCCGTATAAAATATGACCAGCATATAATCTATCAGGTTATCAATATCAACCAATACTTCAGTTCCTCTGGCTGTCTTCCCGTTCTCATCCTTGCCTTCCAGATTAAAATAGGATCGGTCGTCTGAGAATCCACTGACACACATATGCCAAAGAATCTCCCATGTGTCCATGACTCCATCGGTTGCCTCAATCTGGTAAACATAGTCCTCGGTGTTTACTTTGATTACGTCATAATCCTCGGTCCGGCCGCCGAAATAATCAGCTGCATACCTGGCCTCCGACCGCTCCTGAGTTTGATAGATTCCCCAGTACATACCATTGAGATACAGGTGATAGTACCTGCTCCTGGTATACGGTTGTCCCTTATCTTTCTGGGTATCCCTGGAAAATACATCCCTGACCATGGTATTGTGATGGTCACCATTACTCCAGGCATAGTTCTGCGCCGTCCTGACGTCAATCTTGTCAAATCTGGCCACTCCTTCATCACCGAACAGGGGAAATTGGAGCTTGGAATCTCCGTATTCTTTCCTGAAAAACAACCTGAACGCATGCTTGGGGAACTCAGGATGCCGGCTCCAGCCACCCCTGATCCTCAATCCGGCATTTACATTAAAGCCTTCTGATCCATCGGGATGAATCAATTCAGCGGAACACTCTCTCTCCCATTCCATTCCATGTCCCTCAGCGTTGACATAGATTCCGGTGGCCGGATCCCAAAGGTTCCCGGGATCAGTGGCGATACAGACAGAAGGAATATCGAGGAGGGCATCATCCATAAGATCAACGTATTCGCCCTGCTTGGTAATGCTTGTATCCATTTCCAGGTCGATGACCTGGGAGTTGACATCCTGGTCAGGCCATTCTCCTCCCGGGAACGATTGGTCCAGTACACTCTCTATAAAGATATAGTTGCGTGATACTGGGAAAGATGGTTTATATCCATCTTTGGCGATGGAGGCCCTGAGAATAAAGGCTGGAGTGGCTGCGCGGCCGCTCATGCTGGAAGGATCTATTGAAACCTCGGTTGATGTTCCTGCCGTGAAGGTATTTGAAGAGGTCTGTGGATTGCTGCCGTCAAGAGTGTAAATAATACCGGCAGTGGAATCGGGGGACATAATGGTCAGGGTG
>CAZVLG010000345.1:0-6115 GCA_964627835.1 uncultured Bacteroides sp. | reverse complement strand
CGGATACTGGATGCAGCCTCCGAGGCAGCCAAGGGAATCACCAAAATCGGTTCGACACTCAAGGGAATAGGCCCGACCTATATGGATAAGACCGGGCGGAACGGTCTCAGGGTGGGAGATATAGAATTAGCTGATTTCAGGGAAAAATATGATTTTCTCACGCGGAAGCACCTGCACATTCTTGAACAATACGATTTCGAGTTTGACCTCAAGGAATACGAACTGGGCTGGACGGAAGGCATTGAAGCCATCCGCTCCTTCCAACTGGTCAACGGGGAATATGTCATCAACCGTTTCCTGCAGGAAGGCAAGTCGGTCCTGGCCGAAGGTGCACAGGGCTCCATGCTGGACATTGATTTCGGCTCCTATCCCTATGTAACGTCCTCCAACACCATCTGCGCAGGGGCCTGTACAGGATTGGGGCTCTCGCCCCAGAAAATCGGAAGGGTGATCGGCGTTTTCAAGGCTTACTGCACACGTGTCGGAAGCGGCCCTTTCCCAACCGAACAGGAGAACAAAACCGGAGAGGCCCTGCGCGAATACGGGGCCGAGTACGGGGCCACGACCGGACGGCCGCGCAGATGCGGATGGCTCGACCTTCCAGTCCTGAAATATTCCATCATGCTGAGCGGGGTAACCGAACTGATTATGACCAAATCCGACGTGCTTTCCCATTTCGATACCCTGCAGGTTTGCACCGGCTACAAATTCAATGGCAGCGAGAGCGATGAACTCCCTTTTGATATCCATGCCCCGGTAGAGCCTGTCTACAGGAACCTGCCATCCTGGAAGAAAGACCTTACCGGCATCACCAGGAAAAAAGACCTGCCTTCAGAATTAATTGATTATATTGATTTTATAGAAAAAGAAACGGGAGTTCCCGTGAGTTATGTCGGCGTGGGACCCGACAGGGAACAGATCATTAAAATGAAATAAGCAGAAACTTAGCGGATTTATTTCATCTGAGATCGCATAGTTACAGGTGTAAAAACCTTGCTATCTCTGCGGTTTTTTTTATCTTACGTATCGCAAATCAACCCGTTCCCATGATGAGAACCCTGAATTCCCTTTTCGATGACTGCGTGGAAAGATACAAGGATAACACCTACCTGCTTGAGAACAGCGGGGACGGATACAAGCCCACTACCTATCAGGAAACAAGAACAGAAGTCCACAGGTTTGCAGCAGGGCTGCTGAGCCTTGGAATCAGGAAAGGGGACCGCC
The DNA here is from genome assembly GCA_964627835.1 of uncultured Bacteroides sp. GTDB lineage: Bacteria > Bacteroidota > Bacteroidia > Bacteroidales > SM23-62 > SM23-62. Next base: position 4,891 of record CAZVLG010000345.1, on the reverse strand, counting down.
TCGCATTACTGGCAGAAGGAAGGAATAAATGGATATTCAGCGAACTGGGTATCCTGTATACCGGAGCCGTCAATGTTCCCCTTTCAACCCGCCTGGAGGAACCTTCCGAGATCAGGTTCCGGATCGTGCATTCCGAATCAAGGATGATGATCGTGTCCGGCAGGGAAGCCCATAAGATCAAGGCCCTGAAAAATGAAATCAGCTGCCTTGAAAAAGTGATATACCTTGATCCTCAGGAAAGCTACGAGGAGGATGAACTGTTCTATGACGACGTTTCCGCCAAGGGCGATAAATACCTGGGCGAACATGCCGAGGAATTCGAAAAAATATGGAAATCCGTCGGAGAGGACGATCTGGCCAATATCTGCTATACCTCGGGCACCACTGCCGATCCGAAAGGGATCATGCTCTCCCACCGGAACTATACGGCCAATGTGGAACAGGCCCAGTCCGTAATGCCGGTATATGAATGGTGGACCACGCTGGTCTATATCCCGTGGGACCATGCTTTCGCCCATACGGCCGGGGTCTATACCATCCTCTCACACGGGGCCAGCATGGCCTCCGTCCAGCTCGGAAAAACCCAGATGGAAGCCCTCAAGAATTTTCCGATCAACATGAAACAAATCCGCCCGGTTTTCATGTTCAGTGTTCCGGCCATCGCAAAAAACTTCAAGAAAAATATCGAGAACGGTATCCGCGACAAGGGTCCTGTAATCGAAAAGCTTTTCCACCATGCCGTAAAGGTTCATAAACGTTATATACGGCTGGGTCATGACCGCGGAAAAAAGGGCAGCTTCCTGCTGAAACCCTATATCTGGCTCTTTGATAAGATCATTTTCAAGAAAGTAAGGGAGGCTTTCGGCGGACGGCTCGAATTTTTTGTCGGCGGTGCCGCCCTGCTTGACCTTGAACTTGCGAAATTCTTCTATGCGATCGGGATACCCATGTTCCAGGGCTACGGCCTGACCGAAGCGGCACCCATCATCTCGGCAAATTCCCAGGCAAAGCATAAACTTGGCTCGAGCGGGACCATCGTATCCAACCTGGAAGTCAAGATCTGCGACGAGGATGGAAAGGAGCTCCCTGTCGGTGAAAAGGGTGAGATCCTCTGCCGGGGCGAGAACGTTATGATGGGATACTGGAAAAACGAAACCGCCACCGCCGAAGCCCTGAAGGAGGGATGGCTGTATACGGGTGATATGGGATACCTTGACAGCGACGGATACCTGCATGTCCTGGGCAGGTTTAAAAGCCTCCTGATCGCCGACGACGGGGAAAAATACAGCCCCGAAGGAATAGAAGAAGCCTTTACCGAATACGTTCCCTTCCTTGAACAGTGCATGATGTACAATAACCAGAATCCTTACTGTACCCTCTTCGTTGTGCCCAACAAGGAGGCCATGAAACGATGGCTGGGAGAGCAGAAGATCGATCCGGCAAGCACCAATGGAAAAACCGCTGTTCTGAAGGAACTGGAAAGACAGGTAGCGGAATTCAGGACCGGGGAAAAATACGAGGATGAATTTCCGCAGCGCTGGCTCCCTGCGTCCATTGGCATCCTGCCGGAACCTTTCAGCCAGGATAACCTGCAGCTTAACAGCATGAACAAACTGGTCCGCAACAAAGTACTTGAAACCTACAAGGATGAGCTTGATTTCCTGTACACTGCGGAAGCCAAGAATATAAACAACGACAGGAACCTGGCCGCACTGGGCGACCTGTAAAATGAATAGGAACCTTAACCGGCCACCCGGGATGATCCCAAATGTGGTTGGCCCATGATAGTATCTGCTCGCATGAATACATATCTGCTGCCGAAGAATAAGCTCCAGAAACTGGTGCCGGTGCTCATCCTGATCCATGTTCTGCTGTTCCCGATGTTTCAGGCAAAAGCCCAGGTGGGGGAACCCTTTATGAACCACTTCAAACTGGAAAACATCCAGGGGAACAGGATCAGTTGCATCAGTGAGGACCTTGAAAATGCCTTGGTCTTTACCGGGAATGCCGGGGTGATCACGTTCGATTCAGAAGAATGGCAGATCCATTCGGTGCCTAATATCCCGATGGCTGTCAGCACAGATTCAGTACTGCCGATGATCTACGTCGGGGGGCGGGGATTTTTCGGATACCTGCTGAAAACCGGACTGGGAACCTATGAATATCACAGCCTTTCAAATGATCCTCAGAGAACGGGTGATATATACCGTATCCTGCAGACCAGCAGGAATGTGATATTTTACGGGGACGAGCTGATTGCCATGGCAGACCGGAATGAGATCTACAATATCAAACGGTTCAAACCGGACTCCCTTAACATTTTCTCCGGCCTGATCGTTTTCCGCGACAATGCCTATGTCAATCTGCTCGGGAAAGGCATTCATGCATTGACTGACTCAGGCTATTCAAAGGTCGAAACCCAGATTGATTTTTCCACATCCGAGATCCTGTTCGGCATTGAATACGGCGACAGCAATGCCTTGATCGGGATGGAGGACAATACGGTGTACCGGTACGATGGGAATCGTTTCTTAAAAGTTGAACTGGAAGACCAGGAATACCTTGATGAGAGTTTTCTCGATAATGCTGCATGGCTGGAAAATGATGTTTTCGCTCTCTCCACTATCCTCGGGGGATGCATGATCGTGGATGTGGTCAGCGGCAAAACGCAGAACATCCTGAATTACCAGACCGGTCTGCCTGACGATGAGATCTACGCCATCGGATCGGATCATAACCATGGCCTCTGGCTTTCACACCAGTACGGGCTCACGAGGGTGGATGTGCGACTGCCGATCCGTTCCTATGAAAACTATCCCGGACTCGAAGGGAATCTCACCGCGGTGGCTGTACTCGACAGTATCCTGTACGTAAGCACAAACGAAGGGATATTCTACCTGGAGGAGAAAAAGGACTACCTGGAAGAGGAGATCGTTGTCAGGGTGAAGACTCCGCCTCCCCCACCTCATAAAGAACCTGAACCCGAAAACCTTAAAGAACCGGAAGATCAGGTTGTTGAAGAAGTCAGCCAGGATGATCGGGAGCTGAGTGCAAGGGAGCGCAGGAAACTTCGCCGCGAGTCCAGCAAAACAACCAAGGAGGATGAAGAGAAGACGGAACAGGTTCCTGCGGTTTCAGAGGAAACGGGTGAAGCAGCCGTCGAGGGAGCTGCTGCAGAGGAGAAGGTCGGGGGACTCAGATCCTTCTTCCAGAAAATTGGCGGAAAAACGAAGGAACCCCTGAAGGAAGAGGAAATTGCGAAAACATCGGTATCCCGGACCCGTTACATAAAGCAAAAAATCTATTCGCTTCAGTCCATCAGCCATGAGTTTACACGCCTGGGAGATTTCGAGGAGAAGTCCAAAGACCTGATGCCGGTCGGCAACCGTATCCTCATTGCCACCAACGAGGGCTTGTATGAGATCGTGGATAAGGAATTGAAAATTATCCGCAAGGGCTGGTATATCGAAAGCATTTTCCCCACCCGTGACCCCGAAAGGATCTACGTGGTGACGGATGAGACCGCCTACCAGCTCGTCCTCGAAGGAGATAGCTGGAAAACCGTGAAGGATTTCAGCTATGTGGGCGAAGAAATCTACTCGGTCTGCGAGCAATCCGACAGCATCACCTGGCTGGGCTGCGATAACCGAAGCTACCGGATACGGATCATTAATGATGCGGTATCCAACATCGAAGCCTTCGAATTCCATGAGAATTATTTCGATCCGGTAACCATGAGGAATATCCGGGACACGGTCTACTTCTTCCTTTCCAGCGGCATCTACTGCTACATGAACGACAGCATTGTCCGAACCGGCATACTGCAAAACCAATCACTTAACCGCATCCAGCTGTCAACCTGTGCCATCGCCTGGGTTCAGGTCGGAGATCAATGGATAAGTTTCCGGAACCAGGAGAATTATAATGATAAGGTGGACACCTACCTGAACCTCTTTGATGACATAGAAGATCTTTTCCTCGATCCCGAAGGCAATGTCTGGGTGATTTCTGAAAACACCTACCTCCATAAGATCAACCGGGACAAGGTTGATGATTATAATCCGGGATTTGAACTTTTCCTGAAATCTGTATACAATGACGAAAAACATTACCTGCTCGATCAACTCCATTTCGACTACTATGACCGTTCCCTGGTATTTAATTTATCCGCCCCGTTTTACCTGAAAGATAATTCAACAAGCTACCAGTATTACGCCGAGGGCATGTCGGAAAGCTGGTCGGAATGGAACCGATCCGGCGAGCTCCTGTTCCCGGTCCTGCCCATGGGCAAGTTCACCCTGCATGTCAGGGCGAAAAACGTCCTGAACCAGGTGACCGAAGTGAGCAGTTTCCCGATCGTGATCAGACCACCCTGGTGGCTGAGCTGGCCGTTCCTGGTTGCAGCCGGCCTGCTGCTCATCGCAATGGTCCTTGCGATCATTCGCTGGAGGGTACAGAAACTGAGGCGCGACAAGGCGATACTGGAGGAAAAAGTGAGACAGAGAACCGCGGAGATCCAGCGGCAGAAGGACGAAATATCCGAGCAGAAAAAAGAGATCATGGACAGCATCCATTATGCGCAGCGAATACAGAAAGCAGTTCTGCCGTCGGACAAGAAAGTGGAACAGGAATTACCGGAACATTTCATCCTTTACCTGCCCAGGGATATCGTAAGCGGCGACTTCTACTGGATATCCTCCGTTAAGGAGAAGATCATCTTCGCAGCAGCCGATTGCACCGGTCATGGTGTTCCCGGAGCTTTCATGAGTATGCTCGGCGTTTCGTTCCTGAATGAGATCGTTAATAAAAGTAAACGACTGAGCTCGGCGCATATCCTGGACGAATTGCGTTCCAATGTGAAGCATACCCTTTCGCAATCCGAAGAGGGTGA
>CAZVLG010000344.1:0-12076 GCA_964627835.1 uncultured Bacteroides sp. | reverse complement strand
GAGCCGAATCAAAATACCGCGTGTCGGAAATCCTGTATATCCGGAAGGAATACCAGGAGGCCGAGGATGTCATTTTCGAGTTCATTGACCTGAACACGCCACACCAGTACTGGATGGCGAAATCGTTCATCCTGCTGGCGGATATCTACCTGGCAAAGGATGATGACTTCCAGGCCGTGCAAACCCTGCAGAGCATCATCGATTATTACGAGGAGACGGACGACGGGATACTGGACCTGGCCATACGGAAGAAAGCAGAAATATTGAAGAAACAGGAAGCAACCGAGGGAGCAGAACCCGAGCAGGAAATGGAGATCGAGGTCGAGGGCTCGGGCACGGGATCACCTGCAACATCAAACCAGGACGAATGAGACAGATCCTTACATATACGGTCATTACCGGGATCATAGCAATCGCAGGATTTCCCGGGAGAATCCTTGCCCAGGAAAGGATCGATAAGGAGATCGTCGTGGTGAAACCTTACCAGCCGAGCCTTTCCGATGCCCACAAGATAAATGTCCTGCCTGCGGTAAGCGATTCGATCAGCATACGGCCGAGTTTCGATTACAGCATCCAGCCCAGGAAATTCGATACAAGATTCCAGGTCCGGCCCATCAACGCGGCCAGGATGGTCGGGACTCCCCTGACGAAGCTATATAAGTCATACCTGAAGCTGGGTTTCGGGAATTATCTTGCCCCCCTGGGAGAACTCAACGTTAATTCTTTACGGGCCAAAGACAGCCAGTGGGGCATTGCCCTGAAGCATTATTCAATTAACGGGAAACTGAAACTCGATAACGATCAAAAGGTGAACCCGGGTTATTTTGAGAATTCCGCATCGGTATACGGCAAGAAGATATTCCGGAAATCCTACCTGACGGGCAAAATCAACGGAGCCTATGACGGGGGAAGTTTCTACGGTTACCATCCCTCCCTCGATACGGTCCTTCAGAAGGACGACATCCGGCAGACCTACCTCAAACTGGATGGCCGCGTGAAGATGGGATCCAGCCATAAGGACTCCCTGCACATCAACTGGACAGGCACACTGGATTATTTCTATACCTACGATCACTATAAGAATGCCGAACATGCCACGGTCCTCCATGCCCGGCTGAACGAGCGGTTTCGCTCGGGGATTATTGGGGGACTCACGGTCGGCGGGGCTTATTATTATACCTCGGAATCCATAGATTCGGCAAATAACGTGATCGTTCAGCTGAATCCGTGGTTCGGAAAGACCTCCGGGGATTATACCTACCGGATCGGAGTGGGACTTGCGGTCGATGTGCACGGCGAAAAAACGAAGCCGCATTTTTATCCCGAGGCCCTTCTGCAGATCAACCTGGTGAAAGGCATACTCATGCCGTATTTCGGGGTCGACGGTGGGCTCCAGGTGAATAATTTCCGGAGCGTCGTGGAAGAGAACAGGTATATTACCCCCGGACTCAGGGTGGAAAACACCAATCATAAAATAAGGGGTTTTATGGGACTTAAAGGAAGTTTCAGCAGGGAGATCTCCTATGATCTCAGCGCCAGCTACACCCTGGTCGATAAAATGGCCCTTTTCGTAAACGATACGCTGGATGTCCCCGGGAATACCTTCCGGGTCGTCTACGATAACCTGGAATGGATACAGGTCCGCGGCGAACTGAAATACATCCACTCAGACCGCCTCCATTCCCTTCTCTCCGTGAGTTACGACCATTATAATATGGATGTCCAGGCAAAGCCCTGGCACAGGCCCGGTTTAACGATTTCCCTCGATGAACGGTATAATCTTAAAAATAAGATTCTGGTTGACCTGGGACTCATTTACATGGGCAAACGCTATGCCCCGGCCGGCCCGCTTGATACCGAAATGATCACCCTGAAAGGCTTTGCAGACCTGAACCTTGGACTTGAATACAGGTATACCAAGATCCTCTCGGGCTTTGTGCGCCTGAACAATATCCTGGGTGCCCGCAACCAGACCTGGAACCAGTACCCCGGGATGGGCTTCAATGTCCTTTTCGGCTTTACCTATGCCCTTTAATCACGGGCTTTTAAGCGTGTTGATACCATGTTGATAAACCTGCTGATTTTAAGGCATTTTTATGCACAATAAGTGGCTTTTTTTGCGTATTTTTACCCCGTATAACAGAGATCGAGATCTTATTTTTTAAATTGCTGAATAAGAGACAGATATAAAGACAAATCGTAAACCCGGATAAGATTTCAAACCTAACCCCTGCAGCGTAGCGTACGAGAAGTGACCTGAAGCCACAAATTCACCCTGATTTACCGGATTTAACAGCAGACTTAAGTGCATTTTTGGCATTAATGGTTAGGTCGAATTATAAAATTCAGAAGATGAAAGACAAAGAGAATAGAAAGGAAAAGGAAGGGATGGAATTGCAGGATGGAAATTCCCAGTATTCTGCCGAGAGCATACAGGTGCTTGAGGGACTTGAAGCCGTACGGAAAAGGCCTGCCATGTATATCGGGGATATCAGTACCAAGGGACTGCATCATCTGGTTTATGAAGTCATTGACAATTCCATTGATGAGGCCCTGGCCGGCTATTGCAACAGCATAGAAGTGGTGATCAACGAAGATGGAACCGTCACTACTTCAGACGATGGACGGGGAATTCCCATCGACATTCATGAAAAAGAAAAGAAATCCGCCCTGGAAGTGGTCATGACCGTACTGCATGCAGGGGGAAAATTCGACAAGGACAGTTATAAGGTATCCGGCGGCTTGCACGGGGTAGGCGTTTCGGTTGTCAATGCCCTGTCCACGCATCTGCGTGCAGAGGTCCACCGGGACGGCCAGGTATACCTTCAGGAGTACGAAAGGGGGAAACCCCTGGATAAGGTCAAATCGATCGGCAAAACCGATAAAACAGGCACCATTGTCACCTTCAAGCCGGACGACACCATCTTCACCACCACTGATTTTAATTTCGAGATCCTTTCCTCCCGCCTGAGGGAACTGGCTTTTCTGAACAAAGGGATCCATCTTAACATCACCGACAAGCGGGAGAAAGAGGAGAATGGCAACGGGAATGGCGAGGGCAATGGGGGATTCAGGAGCGAGCATTTCTTTTCGGAGCAAGGCCTGAGCGAATTTGTTGAACTGCTGGATGCCACCCGTGAAAAATTGACCGAGAAGGTAATCAATATCGATACGGAAAAAAACGGTGTGCCCGTGGAAATGGCCATCCAGTATAATACTTCCTTCAGTGAGAATGTACATTCGTACGTAAACAATATCAATACCATAGAGGGGGGCACCCACCTGGCCGGATTTCGCAGGGGACTCACACGTACCCTGAAGAATTATGCGGAAAAGTCCGGGATGCTGGCAAAACTGAAGTTTGATATTGCCGGGGATGACTTCAGGGAGGGACTTACAGCCGTTATTTCCGTTAAGGTGCAGGAGCCCCAGTTCGAGGGGCAAACGAAGACAAAACTCGGGAATTCCGAGGTAATGGGGGCCGTCGACCAGGCCATCTCTGCAGACCTTGCCTATTACCTGGAAGAAAATCCCAGGGATGCCCGGGCCATTGTCCAGAAAGTGATCCTGGCTGCCACGGCCCGCCATGCAGCCCGTAAAGCAAGGGAACTGGTCCAGCGCAAAAATGTGCTTTCCGGTGCCGGATTGCCGGGCAAGCTTGCCGATTGCGCAGAGAAGGACCCGGCAGTATCGGAACTCTACCTGGTGGAGGGTGATTCGGCAGGCGGAACGGCCAAGCAGGGAAGGGACCGGCATTTCCAGGCCATTATGCCCCTGAGGGGAAAGATCCTGAATGTAGAGAAAGCCATGCAGCACAAGATTTATGAGAACGAGGAGATCAAGAACATATTTACCGCACTCGGTGTATCCATCGGTACCGAGGAGGACAGCAAGGCGCTGAACCTTGAGGGACTCCGGTACCATAAGATCATCATCATGACGGATGCCGATGTGGACGGAAGCCACATCACCACCCTGATCATGACCTTTTTCTTCCGGTACATGACGGAACTGATCCAGGAAGGATACCTGTATATTGCCACCCCGCCGCTCTATCTGGTCCGGAAGGGGAAAAACGAGCAATATTGCTGGTCAGACGAAGAGCGCGATAAAACGGTTAAGGAATTCAGCAAGAACGGCAGCGAAAGCGGGATCCATATCCAGCGTTACAAGGGCCTTGGAGAAATGAATGCAGAGCAGCTCTGGGACACCACCATGAATCCAGAGCACCGCACGCTAAGGCAGGTTACCATCGATAGCGCTGCCGAGGCAGACCGGATCTTCTCCATGCTGATGGGCGACGATGTGCCGCCACGCCGCGAGTTCATCGAAACCCACGCAAAGTACGCCAATATCGATGTATAGATCCGGGTAGGCCTCCAAGGGGGAAGCTCAGTCGCCCCCTTGTGGATAAAGACCTCAATGGGATCCGGAACTTTCCATGAGCTTTCAAACGAGCTCATGAACCCTTCTGTATATTTCTGATTGCTCCTCCGGTGAAGAGGCATAGGTGACGGCAATGATTTTCATGCCCGACCGGTAAAGATCCTCCATGACCGTCGTTACTGCATCCGGATCTCCTACCATCCGTGCATTGAGCAGGATGCCGCTTTGGCTGAGTGTTTCTGCGAATGGTTCCGGGGGATTCGGATCCGGGTCCGTTTCTGCCGTAAATGCGGCATCCACCATACGCAGGCCATTTATTTTTGCGAGCATGCCTGCTTTTTGTGCATAATTGCCGCAGGAGTGGAATGCGGGTCCGCCAAAAGCGTTCCCGAGCTTTTCCAGGGAAGGCCGCATGGACTTCATATAACTCTCCTCGTCGACCATAATGACATTATCGTCGCTCATGCCGAATCCCATGAATACGCGGGAGGAAGCAAAGCCATGTCCCGGTCTGGCCAGCGCCTCCCCGATGAGTTTTTCCTGCTCGCGGTAAAAATCAATTTCCAGGTCTGCAAGCAAATCCAGAAACTGAATTACCTTCTCAGGCTCCAGGACCAGGGAGAGTAAGAAGCTGCTTGTATCGACGATGTAGGTGGAATTGTTGAATGGGGATTGCACATCGCTCATGGATACCGGCAGTGATCCCTTGGTCTGATCCAGGAAATATTCTATCATATGGAGGGTATGCGCCCCGGCTGGACTTTCTTTTACGGATTTGAAGTTATACGCCAGGGCTTCCTCGATGGTCTTGAATTTTGGCCGGGTTGCAGGTGCCTGGCCGGGATTCCAGATATAATCAATATCAAATGCGCCGGCGACCGGCCCGATCCCGTACCAGGGTTCCAGGAAATTTGGCACGTCGGCTTCAAAGTCCATGCTTTTCTTCAGGGCCCCAAGCTGCCACTCAAGGGATTCTTTCATATCCCGGCAGCCATAGGAAAAGACCTCGGCAACCCGCATCCTTCTATAAACGAGAACACCCGATTCGGCTTGCATGAACTTCCTGCAGCGCTCCCTCAGCTTTATTTCGTATTCCCGGTAGCTTTCAAAACAAAAGTCTGCAACTCCGAGGGGTTCAATGGCAGTTGCCTGAGGATCATTTTTATCGGTGTCGTATTTCTTTGAACTCATGAACCATTGATTGATTAAATCATGACCCCTTACAGTGCAAGGGGCTTTATTTCCTTTATGGCCAGTTTCAGAATGAGCCAGTTTGCCAGGTATACCGATGCAGCCATTAAAAAGATCAGGAAATAACTGTTCGTACTTTCGAGCAGGAGTCCCACAAAAGCCGCTGACAATGCTCCCCCGATGGCACCGGCAAAACCACAGAGCCCCATCATGGATCCCACTGCTTTTTTCGGGTAGATGTCCGATACCAGGGTGAAAATATTGGAAGCCCAGGCCTGGTGTCCCGCCGCTGCAAGGGATATCAGGCAAACGGTAAGCGCAAGGTTCCCGGTTTGGGATACCAGCATGACCGGCAGAACCATGAAGGCACAGACCAGGATGGTTGTCTTCCTGGAGCGGTCGATGCTGTATCCGGACAGGATCATCCTGGAAGACATCCATCCTCCGCCGATGCCTCCCAGGCTTGAGACTGCATAGATGATGATTAACGGAAGCACCAGCTCCCTTAAATTGACCCCATGTGCCTTGCTCAGAAAATCAGGGATCCAGAAAAGGAAAAACCACCATACCCAATCCGAAATAAAACGCGTGGCGGAAATGGCTATGGTTTGCCTGAATTTAAAAAGGTCCGTCCATTTGATATTTTTGCCTCTGTCATAATCACTCTCATCCTGCTGAATGTATTCAAGCTCATTTTTAGACAGGAACCTGTGTTTCTGGGGCGTATCGTAATAGGCAAGCCAGAACAGGATCCAGATAAATCCCAGGGAGCCTGTCAGTATGAAGGCCCACTGCCATCCGAGGCTCAGGGTCACCCAGGAAACGATGATTGGTGCCAGTATCGCCCCTACGGTCGATCCGGAATTAAAAAATCCTGCTGCAAGAGCCCGCTCCTTTCTGGGGAACCATTCGGCCACTGCCTTTACAGCCGCCGGAAAGTTTGTGGATTCCCCTATGCCAAGGGCGAACCGGGCTGCTGCGAAGCCGGATACGGTGCGGGCGAATGCATGAGACATCCCTGCAATGCTCCACAGGACGATGGCCCAGAGATAACCCATCCTGGTCCCAAGATAATCAAGGAACCTGCCGGTCAGCAGGAGCCCGATTGCATAAGCGACCTGGAAGGCGGTCACGATGTATCCGTAATCTGCCTCGGACCACCCGAGGTCGCCGGCAATATAAGGTTTAAGGATCCCGATAACCTGCCGGTCGATGTAATTGATGGTGGTTGCAAAAAACAATAAGGCGACGATCCTCCATCGATAATTTGCGGTTTTGCCTGATAATCGGTTCAAATTCATGAAATTCCGGTTAGAAACAATTTTAAAGCCAGCCATGAAGCCTCCCAGGAGCCTATGGCTGTTTCTTTGACCTGTTAATCACTTTCAGGGCCTCCCGCTTGCTGAGGCCCGAGAGTCCGGGATGAGCCCGGACGTATATTTCAACGGTACCGGGATCGGTTTTGGAGTATTCACGCAGGATCCACCCGATGGCCTTCCGGATCCAAAAGCTTTTGTGATCCGATAACTGCTCGATGAAACCGAAAAGGAGATCCAGGTCGGTCGCCTCCTTGTATTTCAACTGGAACAGGAGGCAGCTTCGCTGCAGCCAGATGTTCCCGGACTCCATCCAGCGGGTGCTTACCGGTATGATCAGCTCCGGATTTTTTTTAAAGAGTTCTGCGACCAGCCAGCCGGCAACCGCGTCAACCGTATCCCACCAGGATTTTTTTAGGATCAGGTATTCCAGCAGTGGAAGGTCAGCCGGGCGGAGATTCCTTTTCATCCGGTTCAGCAGATCCACCAGGGTATGCTGGCATTCCCTTTCGTCCATATCCCACAGATTGTGTGAGATCTCGCCGATGTCCGACCATTCCGGCAGGCTGTGCTCCATGATATGGGATTTCATTATGGCCCTCCTGTCGGGTGTGCTGATGCCGTAAAAAACGTACTGATCTTTCATGTATTTTTTCATCTGGGCGGCGCGTACGGGATCCCGGCTCGCTTCATACATCTCGATCAGGGGTTTCAGGTAGGGATGGGCCATCGGTATAACCATATCATATTATTCATGCCAGCGGCATCAGGCTTATAAGAACTGTGCCACTGTCATGGATCGCTCGTTAAAATTTATAGGCTGCCTTTTCAAGTTCCTCCAGGGATTTGAAGGCCTTGGGTGGTGTCAGGTAACCGGCAAGGAACTGGTAGATCTCCAGCCGGATCTCACGGGCTTTCCTGTTATCCAGGCGGTTAAAGGAGTGTCCGCCCGGAAGCTCCTCGTAGATCTTATACTCGAATTTCTTGTTTTCAGCCTTCAGTGATTTAATCAGGTGTTCCACCTCGAGGACATTCACGTCATCGTCGTTGGTATTGGTATGAATAAGCAGAGGTGTCTGCAGCTTATGTGCCTGCCAGGCGGGTGACCTTTTACGGTATTCCCCGACATTGTCATGGGCCGTTTTCCCGATATGGTAATCGGCCGAGTAGAGATCCCGGTATCCCTGGGTCTGGTAGCCCATCCGGGCGATAAGATCGCTGACCGGTACGCCTGCATAGGCTGCCTTGTAATTTTCAGGGTGGTCAAAAACGTTCATGAGGGCTATGAGTCCCCCATGACTCCACCCAATAATTCCCACGCGGTTTTTATCAACCATTTCACAGTTGCTGATCATGTATTCCCGGCTGGCATCCACATCCTCCACCTCCAATCCCCCGTAATCAATTTTTTCATAATGCCCTTTCCCGTAGCCTGTGCTTCCCCTGTATTCCGCCGCTACGACGATATACTGCTGGGCCATCAGTTCCCGGATGATATGGGTGTAATAGGTCGAGAAATCACTGTGTACCCCTCCGTGCGGGAAGACGATAAGGGGATATTTCTTTGCGGGATCCAGGCTTTTTGGGATAAAAACGTAGGACCAGAATTTAACCGGGTTCCCGTATCCCATGGCTGTGGGGTTTTCTTCTTTCCAGAGCGGTGGTCCTGTCATGTAGACTTTGTCGATATAGGCCAGGTCACCGACCTTGTGGTACCAGAGGATATCGTCGACGGCCTTTTCAAGCATATCCATGCGGTGGTTGAGGTTTTCGAAGTACCTGTCCATTTTATCATCTTCCTGGGCGAGTATTTTCAGCCCGAGAAATAACGCAAAGGCAATTAGGAAGGCAAATTTCAGTTTCATGGTGTTGGTTTATGTTTCAAAGGTGCCCTGGTAGACAAATTCGGCAGGGCCTTCCAGAATGATGTTTCGAAATGCATTGCCCTCTTCTTTGCGGAAGGAAACGGCCAGGTCGCCCCCCCGCGTCCGGACCTGGAACTCCGACCGGTCTGAGGGGTCCCTCAGGGCTGCGCAGAGGGCTGCTGCGACCACGCCCGTGCCGCAGGACCAGGTCTCGTTCTCAACGCCACGCTCGTATGTGCGCACAAACAGCCTGTCGGTCCCATGCTCCACGAAATTCACGTTGATGCCTTCTGCACGAAAGGCATTGCTCAGTCGTATTTTTCGTCCAAGCCTGTAGACATCAACGTTTTCCACTTCCTTGACAAAAGTCACATAATGGGGCGAGCCCGTATTGAGCTCATAATGGTCCGGCTGGATCCGCACGCCGCTGACCGGCTGCATCTTCAGCTGGACATGGTCCGGTTCGATTATCTTGGCCACGTGGGTTCCGTCGGATGCCAGAAACGTTGTCGCCTGTCCACAGAGTCCCATGCGAAAAGCAAAAGCAGCGGCGCAGCGCCCGCCGTTCCCGCACATGCTTCCCTCTTTACCGTCCGCATTGAAGTAAACCATCCGGAAATCCAGGTCCGGGTGGCTGTGTATCAGGATCAGGCCGTCCGCCCCGATCCCGAACCTGCGTTCACAGAGATGCCTGATCAGCTCAACGTTATCATGCGGGAATCCCGAGGAAATGTCGTGGATCACGATAAAATCATTACCGGTACCCTGGTATTTATAGAATTCGAAGGCCACAGGCAGATTGTTAAATAATTTTAAAAATACTAAGTATTTGTAACATTATAAATCCCCGGCTCGTTTTGAATTTGTAATTTTGGTACCGAAACAATTTCTTACCTTAATTGTAGTATAGATAAATACTGTTGAAATGAAAGCCAAGAGAGTTATTGGATCCGTGCTGATTGCCATTCTGGGAGGCATTGCTGCAGTTATCATCTATGATTCGCTGGATTCCAGGGAACCGGTCACCATCATACAGGAATCCCCGCGTATGAGATACGTGAACCTTCCTCCTCAGTCCGCTGCACCTGGTGATTTCATAGCGGCTGCAGAAATTGCGGTAGATGCCGTGGTTCATGTGAAAACAAAAGCTTTCCGTGAAGGCACAGGAAATCCCTTCTACGATTTCTTTTTCGGTTACCGTGAAGACAGCGATGAACCGCGCGTAGTTGGATACGGCTCGGGGGTGATACTGACTTCCGACGGTTATCTTGTGACCAATAATCATGTGATCGAAGGCTCACAGGCAGTGGAAGTTGTCCTGAATGACAAGCGGGCCTTTGATGCCAGTATCGTGGGAACGGATCCCACAACTGACCTGGCAGTCCTTAAGATCAAGGCCAGCAATTTGCCTTTCCTGGAATTCGGGAATTCGGATGTGCTGCGCCTGGGGGAGTGGGTCCTCGCTGTGGGAAATCCTTACAACCTGACCTCGACGGTTACTGCCGGGATCGTAAGTGCCAAAGCAAGGAATATCAATATCCTCAGGGCCGAACTGGCCCTGGAATCATTCATACAGACCGATGCGGCGGTTAACCCGGGGAACAGCGGAGGCGCACTGGTCAATACACGCGGGGAACTGGTCGGGGTCAATGCCGCCATTGCCTCCAGGACAGGCGCCTTCACAGGGTATTCCTTTGCCATACCGGTCAGCATCGTGCAGAAGGTGACACAGGATATCATCGAATACGGTGCGGTCCAGCGGGCCATCCTGGGTGTGACCATTACCGAACTCGATGCCGAGCAGGCCAGAAAATATAATATTGAAAACATTGAAGGCGTTCTTGTAACTGGTATCAGGCCTGAAGGAGCTGCGATCGATGCGGGGATCAAGGTGGGTGATGTGATCACTGCGATAAACGGGGTCAAGGTGAACAGTCCCGCAGAACTCCAGGAACAGGTGAGCCGCTACCGGCCCAACGATAAAATATCTGTTACGCTTAACCGCAAGAACAGGAAAATGCAGGTGGATGCGGTCCTGAAGAACCCCCATGGGGGTACGGGCATCGTGCAGAAGGAGGTGGAAATCTCCGCACTGGGGGCCAGTTTTGATGAATTATCATCCGGTGATAAATCAAGGCTAGGGATCGGGAACGGAGTTAAGGTAACGGGTGTCCGTGGAGGCAAATTCCAGGCTGCAGGGATACGGGAAGGTTTCATAGTCACCCAGATCAATAACACAAAGGTCAATAACATAGAAGACATAAAGAATATTCTGGAAGCTTCGGACGGAGGTGTTTATATTGAAGGGATTTATCCGGATGGATTAATTGCATATTACGCAATACGTTTGTAACTTTGCCGTTTCATTGGATATAATAGCTTTCCTGGCTGATATACTGGGACTTAATAATTTCACTCCTTACATGAAACGACATCCTGCTTTTTTAGAGAGAAGGTAGATTCTGCGCGGAATGTAAGGATTTTCAACCCGACTAAGTGATTGTCAGTGAGGAAATAAAATCCGGCACTGGATTGTTAAATATATGTTATTTGTATTGACTCTAAATAGAAAAGGGTCTAATTTCGCAGTTTAAATTTTAAGGAGGTATAATGAGACAACTAAAAATCACAAAATCAATAACGAACCGGGAAAGTGCATCGCTTGATAAATATCTGCAGGAAATAGGTAAGGAGGAACTGATCACGGTTGAGGAAGAAGTGGAACTTGCGCAGCGGATCAAGAAAGGCGACAGGGATGCACTGGAGAAGCTGACCCGGGCGAATTTGAGATTTGTGGTTTCCGTCGCCAAGCAATACCAGAACCAGGGATTGAGCCTTCCGGATCTTATCAATGAGGGGAACCTGGGACTGATAAAAGCTGCTGAGAAATTCGATGAGACCAGGGGATTTAAGTTCATATCCTACGCGGTATGGTGGATCCGCCAGTCCATCCTGCAGGCACTGGCCGAGCAGTCCAGGATCGTACGGCTGCCCCTGAACCAGGTCGGATCGCTGAACAAGATAAACAAGGCTTTTTCCAAGTTCGAGCAGGAATTTGAACGGACACCCTCTCCGGAAGAGCTGGCCGATGTACTTGACCTTCCGAAGGAAAAGGTATCGGATACGCTTCGTGTATCGGGCCGTCATGTGTCCGTTGATGCCCCTTTTGTAGACGGTGAGGACAACAGCCTTCTGGATGTCCTTCCGAACAATGATTCACCCAATGCAGACAGAACCCTGCTGAATGAATCCCTTACCAGGGAGATCGAAAGGTCCCTCGCCACGCTGACCGAGCGTGAACGGGACATCATCAAGCTG
>CAZVLG010000343.1:0-8840 GCA_964627835.1 uncultured Bacteroides sp. | reverse complement strand
TTTTCCACCCCGGGATCATTGAAATCGGAGGCGATCGTTCCGAATACGGGCATGTCGGCCGGGTCTGACCCGAACCGCCCGTGGTTTCGCTGGTATTGTTTGCGTACATCCCTGAGGGCATCTGCGGCGCCGGGCCTGTCGGATTTGTTGATCACGACTATCTCTGCAAAATCCAGCATGTCGATCTTCTCCAGCTGCGTGGCGGCCCCGTATTCCGGGGTCATTACGTATACCGGGATATCGCTGTATTCAAGGACCTCGGTGCTGGCCTGGCCGATTCCGGAGGTTTCCAGTATGATCAGGTTGAACCCGGCCGCTTTCAAAACACAAAGGGCGCCCTGCACATGCTCCGATATGGCGATATTGGCACGCCGGGTTGCCATGGAACGCATGTACACACGGGGATTACGGATGGCATTCATCCGTATCCGGTCACCCAGCAATGCCCCGCCGGATTTTTGTTTGGTCGGGTCGATCGAAATGATCCCGACCGTGTTTTTCGGGTAATCGTTCAGGTAGCGCCGGATCAGTTCGTCGATCAGGGAGGATTTACCCGAGCCCCCCGTGCCGGTTATCCCGACCACAGGGAAGGTCTTGGGACTGCATTCGAGTCCCAATCCATCCAGCAGGCTGGCAAGTTTCCTGGGATTGTTCTCCACCCCTGTAATCAGCCGGGAGATGGCTTTGATATCGCGCTTGCGTACCGCTTCGGCCCTGATTTTTTCCCATCTCCTGATCGGGAAGTCACAGGCCTTGACGACCTGGTTGACCATTCCCTGGAGACCCATTTTTCTTCCATCGTCGGGAGAAAAGATCCTGGCAACCTTTGATTCAGATAATTCTTTTATCTCCTCCGGCAGGATCACTCCGCCTCCTCCGCCAAAGATCTTAATATGAGAAGCCCCTTTCTCATTCAGCAACTGCCTCATGTAGGCATAGAATTCCATATGCCCGCCCTGGTATGAGGTAACCGCAATGCCTTGCACGTCTTCCTGGAGGGCGCAGTCAACAATCTCCTGAACCGAGCGGTTATGCCCGAGGTGGATAACCTCAACACCCGTACTCTGCAAAATGCGGCGCATAATATTAATGGCTGCATCGTGCCCGTCAAAAAGGGAGGTCGCGGTGACCATCCGGATGTGGTTCTTCGGCATGTATATTTCGCTCTCGCTCATGTTGGAAATTCGGTTAATCCCTCAGCAGGTCGCGTGAAATAACGATCCGCTGTATTTCCGAGGTTCCCTCGTAGATCTCGGTCAGCTTGGCATCACGCATCATCCGTTCAACATGATATTCCTTGACGTACCCGTAGCCTCCGAAGATCTGGACCGCCTCGGTGGTGACCCACATGGCTGTTTCCGAAGCCAGGACCTTGGCCATGGCACTGAACGTACCATAGGGTTTACCCTGGTCTTTCAGCCAGGCGGTTTTCAGGCAGATGTTGCGCGTGGCCTCGATCCGGGTGGCCATGTCAGCCAGTTTGAATGCAATGGCCTGGTGGTTTGCGATCTCGGTGCCGAATGCTTTGCGTTCCTTGGAATATTGTAAGGAATGTTCGAAAGCCCCGGAGGCAATTCCCAGTGCCTGGGCGGCAATGCCGAGCCTTCCTCCCTCGAGGGTTTTCATGGCAAACTTGAACCCGAAGCCATCCTCGGCAATGCGGTTTTCAAGGGGAACCTTCACATCGGTGAACATCACGGATACGGTATCCGCACTCCGCATTCCCATTTTGTTCTCATGGGAGCCCACGGATATCCCGGGTGAATCACGTTCAATGATGAGCGCATTGATCCCCCGGTGGCCTTTCTCCTTGTCGGTCTGTGCAATGACCAGGTAGACCGATGCCATGCTTCCGTTGGTGATCCAGTTCTTGGTGCCGTTCACCAGGTAATGGTCTTTTTTCAGTTCGGCGGTGGTCCGTTGCTTGGTCGCATCCGATCCGGCTTCGGGTTCGGAAAGCAGGAAGGCCCCGGTGATCTCGCCGCGTGCCAGGGGCTTGAGGTACTTCTGCTTCTGCTCCTCGGTGCCATATTCTTCGAGTCCCCAGCAAACCAGGGAATTGTTCACCGAAACAATCACGCCGACGGAAGCATCCACCTTTGAGATTTCCTCCATGGCAAGCACATAGGAGATGGTATCCATGCCTGCGCCATCGTATTTCGGATCGACCATCATACCCATGAACCCGAGTTCTGACAGGTTCCTGATGTGTTTTTCGGGATAGATCCCTTTTTCGTCCCGCTCCAGTACATCCTGGCTTAATTCACGGGTGGCATAATCGCGTGCAGATTGCCGGATCATGAGATGTTCTTCTGTAAGTTCAAAGTTCATTTTATTTGGTTTTAGTCATCAATGGATCTTATTTGGACAGGATTTGAGGGAAAACAGCCCGTTTGCCTGTTTCGGCTGATCATACTCCTTTTTTATACACAAGCGAAACCCCGGTCTTGTCGTCCCCTCCCATATTCATGCTCAGCCCGTAGGGCCGTTCCCGGGGAATGGGGATCTGTGCTTCGCCGGCTTTACCGGTCAGTTGCTCCCAGAGGGTTACGGCCATGTGCACGCCGGTGGCTCCCGTGGGGTGCCCCCATCCTATGAGTCCCCCGGTCGTATTAAAGGGAATTTTTCCTTCGCGGGCCGTATGCCCTTCCAGCACGAAGTCCTTTCCACGGCCTTTTTCCGCCAGTCCCAATGCCTCTACGCCCAGGAGTCCCGCGATGGTAAAACAATCATGCATTTCCACCGTAGCCAGGTCGTCCTTTGTGATCCCGGCCATCTCCATGGCCTTTGCGGCGGCGGTTTTGACAGTGGATAGTTCCAATGGGTCTTTCGGCGGCTGTGTAACATCTTCCACGGCATGTCCGAACCCCATGATTTCGACGGCATCCCCTGGTTTTATCCCGCAGCGCTTCAATCCTTCCTCCGAGAGGATGGCAATGGCCGATGCACCGTCGGATACTTTTGAGCAATCCATGACATTCAGGCAGGGGGTAAAGGTTTTCGGGTCCGGCTCGGTCATGCCCAGGGCGTCCAGGTCCTGGCTTGTATTGGAGTATTCCTGGGCGGTGGGACAGAGGCGGGCATTTTCGATGGCATTCCTGTACCAGCGGGCCAGGGCCGGACGGGTCCCATCCTTGCCCCAGGCATCGTAATAGGCCTGGGTGCGGTCCGAGAACTGTCCGGGGAAATAATAGGCCTGGCCTTCCTTTCGGTTGGGGAACCAGCCGGCAAGTGCCAGGAAATCGGCGCCATAAACTGCCTTAACGGAATTCTGCACCTCCACGCCCACGGCCAGGACCACCTCGGCCGTATCTGCGAGGATGGACCGGATCCCGGAGAGCAGTGCGAGTCCACCGCTCGCACAGGCACCCTCCACCCTTGTCGCGGGTTTATATCTCAGGTCTTTGTCGATCATGGGAAAGAGGGCATTCAGGTGTGCCTGCCGGACAAAACGCTCTGCCATGAAATTTCCCACGACGGATTCATCCACATTTTTCCCGCCACCGATATGCGCCAGGGTTCCCTGTGCCGCTTCCTTGAAATAGTGTTCCAGTCCGGGCCTGGGCTTTTTGGGATTGAATTCCTTTCTTCCCGTTCCCAGGGATATGGTATTGAACCCGGCTGCCATGTAGACCTTTCTCCTCATCGTTCTTGGTTTAAATTTATTTTTCTATGCATTGTACCCGGGATGCACACATGACCAGGCGGCCAGGCATCTCGGGGATATCCATTATTGAAAATAATTGTTAACGGGGCCGTATGCGTGGAAAAATCCGGTCAGCAGCACCGTATTGACATCATCGGTTGAGGCGGCGACTTTTCCTGCGACAAGCTTCTCACCGATGGCATGGGAATTTTTCCCGAAAGCCATGGCCAGCCTGGCACCTGGACTCTCGGAAGCGGCAAGGTTCCTGAAATAGCTTTCCAGCTTACCGGTTTTCCCCGGATCCCGGATCAGTTCCTTCCAGGGGGTATGTCCCCCGGGCAGCGGACCCAGTCCCCTTTCGGTATCCGTCTCCATTTTCTCCGCAGGGAGGTATTCCTTCTTCACGGGGTCCCAGACACCTGTGATCTTTCCCTTCTCATAGGAAAAAAAGCCGTTCTTCTGCGAACCGTCAGGATTTTGTCCCCCGCGCACTCCCTGTTCCATCAGGCGGTCGATCAGTCCGCAGTGAAGATCCTCGTTCTCCATATACGGGTCCATAACCTTCATAATGTACTGGCAGACATCGAGTCCCACATAATCCGTCAGTTGAAAGATCCCCATGGGCCGGACCAGGAAATCCTGGCTCACCCGGTTGACGATCCAGATGGCCCCGGGAAGGCTGTATTCTTTTTCAAGCCGTTCTACTTCGCTCTCCCCGTAAAGGATATCTCGCATGAAATGCCCGTTGCCAATGAAACCGGCAACATCCTTGGATGGGACGACTTTTTTCCGGAGGGCCCCTGCGAATTCAAGGGCAAATTCCTTCAGTTCGGGCAGGGTGGTTTCGGCGGCAATGAGTTCAACCAGCCTCTGAACGGCCGGCGGATTATAAAAGTGGAATCCGATGATCCGCCCACCCAGCCCGGCATCCCTGTCAAGCTTGCTTATGGGTATGGACGAGGTATTGGTGAGGTACCAGGTCTGCCTGCTGCCTCCGCCATCAATTTCACGGTACAGTTTGATTTTCAGCTCCGGGTTTTCACTAACCGCCTCGAAAACCAGGTCGGAGTCCCTCGCCAGCTCCAGTGAGGTTCCCGTCCGGACCCCTTGCATGACATCCAGGATGTATTGCTCGATGATCTCCCCGTTTTCGATAAGGTCCCTGCGTTCCCGGTAAACATCCCTCAGGTATACGATCTGTTTTTCCCCGGCCTTTCGGGTTTGTGCCCTGAGATAGCTCATGACCCCCCGCAGGCTTTCCTCCGAAACATCAATCGCATTGAGCTGAAAGGAGGCTTCAGGGTATTCCTGCGAAAGCCTGAACATCTCCATGGCTGTGAGCAGGAGGATGCCGCTGCCCATTTTCCCCCCGGCGCCCAGCACGCTTACCTTTCTGAATTTGTCCTTGTATTCCATGGGTATTTGTATTAGGTCTTTACCATTCGGGTTTTCGTTTTTCAAGAAATGCCTTCATGCCTTCCTTTCCCTGTCCATCGAACATTTTCATAAAATGATCCGATTCCAGTTTGAGTCCATCATCCTCCATCATATCTACGGAAGACCTGCAGACCGACTTGACGGTTTTCAGGGCATCGGGTCCGACCTTGCATAACATGTCCGCAAGTTCCATGGCACGGTCAAGCAGGGCTTCGGGTTCGGTAAGCTCCTGTACCAGTCCCATTTGAAGAGCCACAGCGGCATCCACCGGCAGGGCTGTGGTAAGCAGGTAAAGGGCATTCCCAAGTCCCACATGCCTGGCCAGTTTATGGGTTGCACCGTATCCGGGTATGAGTCCCAATTTAACCTCGGGCTGACCGAATTTTGCCAGGCTGCTGGCAATCCGGATGTCGCAGGCCAGGCATAATTCGCAACCCCCGCCGAGAGCATACCCGTTAACGGCGGCAATAACCGGATAGGGATAATTCTCCAGCTTCCGGAATATTTTCTGGCCGTTCCGGGAGAGCTCGGAGGCTTCGCCGGGGTCCATGCCGGCCATTTCCGAAATGTCGGCACCGGCAGCAAATCCTTTTCCGCTCCCGGTTATGATCAGGACCACCGGATCCTTTTCAAGTTCGCCGAGCAGCATGTCAAGATCCTTAAAGAACTGCTTATTCAGGGCATTGAGTACTTCGGGACGGCTAAGCGTTACGGTCCCGGTCCCATTTTGCCGTTCAAAATGAAATGTTTTGAAGTCCATATGCTTGATTTCTGCAGCAGGAAACGGTCCTGCAGCGGGTCTGTATTTTCAATCCGGCCAATCAGATTTACTGGTCCTATAAATTACGCAAAAGAGCATCACGAGTCAAGTGTCATACAACACTTTTCAGGGACATTGAGCAGAGGTAAGAGCTTATGGTTTTTACAGGCCGGCTGGGGGTTTTCCTTTTTGTTTTTTTGCGATCTCATCCTGGGCCCTTACCCGGTCAAAGATCTTCTGGTCGATGGAGCGGACATGCAGGTCATGCTGCGGGAAGGGGATCTGGATGCCGGCATCAACGATGGCTTTGTTCACCAGGACGGCGACATTGCTTTGTATTGTTAGCCTTAGATCCGCATCGGCAATCCAGAACAAAAGACGGAAATTCAGCGAGCTGTCCCCGAACCCCACAAAGATTGCCAGGGGTTCCGGATCCCTCAATATCTGTTCGCTGGAGGTACAGGTTTCCAGCAAAAGGTCGATTACCTTCTGGGGATCCGTGCCGTATGCAACCCCGACCTGGACCTCTCCCCGCCGCCGGAGGTCGGTTCGGGTCCAGTTTATCAGTTCGTTGGAGATCAGGTTGCCGTTGGGGACGATCACTTCCGCCCCGTCGTAGGTCCTAACCACGCTGGAGCGGAGACCGATCTCCTTCACAATGCCCAGAACAGTCCCAACCTCGATGATATCCCCTTCTTTTATGGGCCGCTCAAAGGCCAGGATGATCCCGGATACCAGGTTGTTGAAAATGTTCTGGAGGCCGAATCCGATACCCACACCTAAGGCACCCAGCAGGATAGCGAGCTTATCCATCTGGATCCCGGCGGCACCAACAGCAAGCATAAAGCCGATGGTTATGAGGCTGATCCTCAGGAGCAGGGATACCGCTCCCGGGGCACCCTTCCGCATACGGTCGCGAAGGGCTTCCTCCGTCTCGAAGAAGGTCCGCAGGGAACGGCTGATAAAAAGTGTCAGCCAAAGGATAAGGAAGAAAAGGGTGATATCCCAGAGGGAAAAACTCATGCTCCCCACCTGGATGTCGTAGCTGAACACCTTCCGGACCCAGGAGAATACCGGGTTCCATACATCGAAGATCCTGAAAATAAAGTTGATCAGGAGATAGACAGCGACCAGGTTGATAAGTCCCCGAAGCCGCTTGTAGATCAGATCCTGGGACTGTCTCAGGATACTGGACTTCTTGAGGTAGCGGCTTTGCATGGCGGTCATAAGAATGCTGTACAGGATTACCACGACCGCGTATAAAAACAGGGTGATAACGGCGGATTCAATGACGGAGTAGGTGAGGAACTCGGCCAGGGTTATCGCCCCGGCGATGTTGGCAAAAAAGGCAATGGCAAGGAGAGCAAATGCGATAAAACCAATGGGAACGAGTAATTTCCCAAACCGGCTCCTGGTGATGACTTCCCGCTGTGATTTCCTTCCGAAAATCAGGCCCAGGGTAAAAATGCTGAACAGGATGATCGCCATGAGCCACAACCTGCTCATAAGGGTTTCCGAGTACCCGATGCGGTTCATCTCCACCATGATAATGGCGATCAGCGGCAGGTATATATATTTCCGGGCATGCCCCATGATCACAGACCTGAGTATGACGATCATGGGCGGGAGAAGCAGGAGGGCAATGATGAGTGTGATGATATCGGGCAGAGGGCTGCCATAAATGATGAAGCAGAGAATAACCGAGATCAGCCATCCGGATGCCAGAGGACGTTCGGTAATGTTCTTTATGGACTGAATCTCCGGGGTATCCTCCCCGGGAAGAGTGTGCCTGAGGTTCCGGAAGATGATGAAAACCATGAGGATGAAGGTCAGGGCAAGTACAAGGTGCGCCCAGAGCCTGGATTTGTACTGGTTGTAAAAATCCCTGAACCCGAGGATGGAATCATCGACCAGGGAGCGCTGATCATGCAGCACAAGGGTGGTATCTTTTTTTAGCTGGAATTCCTTCCAGATCGGGGAACCCGTAATGCTGAGCAGGTTCCGGGTGACTTCCTGGGTGGCTGCCAGAATATCTTCGATCACCTGGTTTGTAAAGATAAGGCCTGTGGAAACCTCCACCAGTATTTCTTGAATGTACCTGGAATCCATCCCGAAAAGGGATTGTGTCTCCCGGAGATCCCGAAGAGTGGTCTCGATCTGTTCAATGACGAGTACGGCAGCCGATTCACCGTCAAAAGTTTCGGAAGTTAGTTCCCAGACCGAACGAAGACGGGCAACCTCCATCCGCTGTTTTTCTTTTTCCTGAAGTAGATTATTCAGTTTTTGCTGTTCGGCATCAAGAAGGGTTCTCAGAAAGGACCACTCCGAATTCAGGTTTTCCAGGCTTCGCAGGTTGAGCTGATCCGTTTTATGGATTCGAGGGTCTTCCCGAAGCAGTGCCAGGCGGAACAACAGGGTGTCTACCCTGGAGGACAGATCACGTTTTTGTTGCTCGGTAAGCAGCAGGGCCCTTTTTTCACGCAATTGTGTATTTACCTCGGTGGCCTTGATGATAATATTCGTAACCGGGATGGCCCTGATCGTTGCCTCGATGGTGTCCTTTACAGCAGGTTCCTGCGCCCTGGCGGGTATACCCGGCAGGTTTAAGAAAAGCAAGAAGAGGACCAGGTAAAGCAGCAGTCTTTTCATTTGCATCAGATTAGCCATCAATGGTCTCCGTTTGCGGAACCGTAGAATCAATGAATGAAAATATGAAATAAAAGGGATATAAGAAAACGTTCCACCAACCGGGTTCAATCCGATTCTTCCTCTTCTTCTTCCTGGATCAGGTATTTTTCTTCATCCAGATCTTCCAGGCTGTCCCCATCCGGGAATGTTTCAATGCTGGTATCGGGTTCCTCTTCGTCCTCATCAAGGTGGAGTGTGGAAGGCATTTTGATCAGGTAGCTGATCTCATCTGTTTCGTAGGGGAGGGCTGAGATAAGCTGTTTATCCTTATTAAAAAAAGTTATGATGTTGTTAACAAAGCCCTGCGGG
>CAZVLG010000342.1:0-14379 GCA_964627835.1 uncultured Bacteroides sp. | reverse complement strand
GCTGTTTTCATAATGAAAAGGATGGTGGGTGGCCACGTAGACGATATCCACTTCCGGATCGCTTGCCATGTCCTGCCATCTTCCATAGCTTATCGGGGCACCGTGCACTTCAGCAAATGCAGCAGCCCTTTCCCCAGATCTCGAGGCAACGGAATGCAATCGTGCATTCCCAAGCAGCTTAAGGTCTTCTGCAAACTTTCCGGCTATCCAGCCTGCTCCAATAATTCCCCAGTTGTATTGCTTCATGGATCAGGATTTCATGGTAAGGATTTCATCGATCGAGCCGAGTTCATCCTGGCTGAAGGTACTATTATTCAGCGCACCGATGTTGTCATGCAGCTGCTTCGTGGAACTGGCACCGATCAGGACAGATGTCACGCGGGAATCCCTGAGCAGCCAGGCGATTGCCATCTGGGCAAGGGATTGTCGCCGTTCTGCTGCCACTGCGTTAAGTTTGCTTATTTTCTCAAGCAGGGCAGGGGTGATGTGTTTCTTTTTTAAAAAATGATTCCGCGCTGCCCTGGAATCCCCGGGGATCCCGTCCAGGTACCTGCTGGTAAGCAAACCCTGGGCAAGTGGGGAGAATGCGATGCATCCGATGCCTTCTTCCTGCAGCGTTTCCAGCAGCCCCTTTTCGGGATCCCTCACCAGCATGGAATATTTTGGCTGATGGATCAGGCATGGCGTTCCAAGCCCTCTGAGCAATTTAGAAGCTTTTCGGGCAAGATCAGCGGGGTAATTCGAGATGCCTGCATAGAGGGCCTTTCCTGATCGCACCGCCCGGT
Organism: uncultured Bacteroides sp.; assembly: GCA_964627835.1. Taxonomy (GTDB): domain Bacteria; phylum Bacteroidota; class Bacteroidia; order Bacteroidales; family SM23-62; genus SM23-62. Next base: position 13,594 of record CAZVLG010000342.1, on the reverse strand, counting down.
CGAGCGCCATCATGGTTTCCTCCAGGGGAGTTTCCGGGTCTGGTCGGTGGTGGTAGAAGATATCCACGTATTCGATTCCCATGCGTTTAAGGCTCTGGTCCAGGCTGGAAAGAAGGTATTTTCTTGAACCGAAGTCGCCGTAAGGGCCGGGCCACATATAATAGCCGGCTTTGGTGGATATTATGATCTCATCCCGGCTGGAAGCAAGATCCCTGCCAAGCACTTTCCCGAAATTTTCCTCTGCCGACCCCGGTGGAGGTCCGTAATTGTTCGCCAGGTCGAAATGGGTTATGCCCGAATCAAAAGCGGACAGGAGGATCTTGCGGATATTCTCGCGATGGTCTGCATGCCCGAAATTATGCCATAATCCCAGGGATATGGCAGGCAGTTTAAGTCCGCTCTGCCCGCAAGGCCTGTATTGCATCAATTCATAGCGGTCCGTGGCCGGGATATAGTTCATAGGAGTAATTTTTATACCTGTTTACCAGCTATTAACGACCATCTGCTCTGAGTTTGGCCTGAAACATGGGTTGTGTTTTAAAATAATCCTTTTGCATCCGTTCGGCATCGATGCGTGTATATACATATATCTTGCGCTGGGTGTTTTCCGGTGGTGTGATCAGCTGTTTCTGGGTGCACAAATCCGGATTCAGGAATGCCTGTACAAGTGCCAGGCTTCCCATCATCATCGAATCGGATTCTGAAGTCTGGCGTGAAAGGCGTTCTCTAATGAAATACACGAGGGTATCCTTTTTGCTCATTTCATCCAGGAGGATTGATTTGCTTAAGACCATTTCAGAGGCTACATTTTCCGGAATTAAATGCAGCTCAAGCGTTTGTTCATTCAAGAGGACATCCATGGCCTCAAGGTCAAGCCGTGTGACCGCATCGTTTTTATTCCAGGCACGTCGAGATGGATTGTATAGTGGGCCCTGAATATGGCAGATTATCTTTTCGGAGATCTCCGGATTTTCCAGCATCGCTGCAGCAAGGTTTGTCGCAGATCCGAGGCATAGCATCTGTAGTTTTTCCCCGTAGGGCAATTCCTGAACGGCTTTTACGATTGCCTTTGTCGCGGCCTGGCCGGAAGCCGGTTCGGCTTCGGAATATGCTATGGGCAGGGGGGAACCTTCCGGATGGGGGATATGCGTCATATGATACTGTTTCAGCAGGAATAGATTAATCTCGCTGTTCAATGCGAGGGTACTGTCATTATTAAGATCCGCTAATCTCCACTGGGCGGAAAGGAGTCCCCTGATCTCAATCTCCTCGTCGGCCATCAAGCGGAGGATCGAGAGAAGGTCATCCACCCCATGGGCCGCATCCGCATCGATGAGAACATTGATCTTTTCATGGTCGGCCAGGTCCCGGATAAGATCAATATTGCTGATAATAAGGTATATGGCTAATATAACCAGGAAGAGTATAAAGATTCGCTTCAGTATCAGCTTGAGTGCTTTTTTCATCACGATGGGATGCCTGGAGATCAGGACTTTTTCCTGAATTTAAGTGAATTAAGATTATTGATCAGCCGCCTGAGAAGATCAATCAGCAAGGTGATATACATTATAAAAGAGAATCCCCAGAGTACGGTAAGATTGAACCATTTGGTATCGGTCAGTTGCCCGTTGAACAATTTCATAGGTGCATAAAAATGTGCCCGTCCCCAGTTTGATTCAGGGATCATATAGATGGGATCGGATTTCTGAACGAGCCGGTTTTTAATCTCCAGTATTTTTTCAACTTCCAGGCGGTTGGTGACCTGGTCGAACAACTGATCATTATGATAGTCCTGCCTGAGCCTGAAAACACTCTCTGAGCCAAGTGAATCGACCCGCGTTGCATATGCCTTTTCCCTGCCTTCTGTGGCTTCCGCTGATACATCCTGAAAATAGTATCGCACATAGGCAAGCCAATCCTCCAGCTCGGTTGAATAATCTTCGTCGAAATCATTATAATTCAGTCTTTCAAGGTGCTCGAATGGGAAAAGATCCGGGTGATTGCCCAGTTTCTCAACTTCCGCCGACAGCAGGTCCAGGTTCCTGCTTAGCAGTGCCTGGTCTCCTTCTACGCCCAGGTTCCGGTTGCATTCCTCAAGTTTATTGAGGAGGCGTGGAAGGAGGAAGGAAGTTTTAAATCTGGTCTCGCTGATTTTCTGGTCAAAAGCGTAAAAGTTTTTATCGAAATCATTGTTCTTTGCCTGTTCGACAGCCAGGGCTTCATAGGACCAGCGTGAAATCATCAGGTCGCCTATCATGGGGACGTAAACCTTTGATGTGAGACTCTTATGCAGATCATCAAATTTCACTATCACGCCGCTGAGCAGGAGCTGGGGGATCAGTATTAAGGGAATGATAATATATATGGTCACAATGGAATTCATGCCTGAGGAAATATTGAGGCCAATCATATTCGCGCAGGCGGCTGTTGTGAAAAGAACCAGCCAGTAATGGAGGGTCATGCCCTTTATCTCAAGTATCCAGTTTCCCACCAGGACGTATAACAGCATCTGCATTGCAGAAAGGGTAAAAAGGTATATAATCTTTGAATTCAGGTAGGAAAACCAGCTCAGGTTCAGGAAGGCTTCCCTGTGCAGGACCTTACGGTCGCGTATGATCTCTTCTGCACTGATTATCAGTCCCATAAAAATAGCCACAATGACCGACATAAAAAGATAGGCGGGTATGTTCTTGTTTTCACTGAAAAGGTATTCATTACCGGGTGCATACTTGGTGAAGAAAGCCAGGATGAATGCAAGAACGGGTGCTTCAAGCAGGTTGAGCATTACGTACTGGCGGTTGGATATCTTGGATATCAGGTTTCTCATGAAGAATACCTTGAACTGTACCGTGATATCAGGTATCCGGAACGAGCTGGCCGGAAGGATCTTCTTTGGCTCCCTCATCCTGACCTCCGAGGCTATGTTTTCCTGGAAATGCTCGTACCATGTTTCCGGCTGGATCTTTCGTTCGAGGGAATACTTTCCCTTTTCATCCACAAGTTTGGCATCCACTATTTCCAGTATCTGGTCCGGATTCACATGCCCGCAGGTTATGCATTCGGCATCAGTGGCTTCGGCAAAACTGCTCAGCTTTTTGAAGTAAAGGATGGCATCAACCGGGTTACCGGCATATACAGGAAATCCTCCTTTGTCCAGCACCCACAGCTTATCCAGCATTTTGAAAATATTTGAATTGGGCTGATGGATATTGGCAATAACCAGCTTTCCCTTAACGGTTTGCTCCTTGAGAAGCCGGATGACATTTTCAGCATCCATGGATGAGAGCCCGGATGTAGGCTCATCAATAAATAAGATACTGGGTTCACGCATCAGTTCAAGAGAGATATTCAGCCTTTTTCTTTGTCCCCCGCTGATGAATTTATTAAGCGGCGACCCCACTTTCAGATCCTTTATCTCGGCAAGGTCGAGTTCATTCATGATGGTCAGGACGGTTTCTTCGAGCTGGCTTTCGGAATAGTGGCCGAAGCAAAGCCGGGCATTGTAATAAAAATTCTGGTAAACGGTGAGTTCTTCAAACAGAAGGTCGTCCTGGGGTACGAATCCGATGATCCCCTTTAATTTGAACCGGTCCCGTTCCAGATCATAGTTATTAATGCTTATCCGCCCATGTGTAAGGGGAAGTTGCCCGCTGAGCAGGTGCAGCAGGGTGGATTTGCCAACACCGCTTCCACCCATGATCCCGATGAGTTGCCCCGACTCTTCCGAGAAGCTGAACCGACGAATCCCGTTTTCACTGTTCTGGAACCGAAATTCAATATCCTCTGCATTCAGGGTGATTCTGACGCCCTCAGAAGATTGAAGAAACCTGCTGGCAATTTCAGTATAGTATATTGCGCCGAAACCGCTGCCACGTATTATGGAACCATTGTCGAAAAGCTGAACCTTGCCGGCATCCATGAGGTTGCCATCGACGGTCAGGATATCCGGGCCAATGTATTTCAGAACCATGATGTTCAGGCTCCTGAAATGCAGAATGATGATCTTGCCCTGTAAACCTTCCTTCTGTATGATATGAACGGGTGTTTCCTCCCCGGGCCGGTTTTTTTCGATCCAGTCCCCCTCCAGTTCCTCTATGGATCCCGGGATCTCGGACTGAATGAACAGGGTGTATTCCTCCGGGATCTGGTCCTCGCACCCTTCTTCAATGAAAATCAATGCATTCTCGAGTTCTATTCCCTCTATGGAGAAGGTTTCCCCGACAAGGATCACAAATTTCCGTTCAAGATCACTGATTATTTTGTCCTCGAAAACAAATTCGATCAGGCGGAATAGAACGATGATCCGTTCGTTCCGGTTTAATTCCTTCCGGATCTGTATGCAGATCCTGGTCAGGCTTTCCGTATCAAGATCGGTGGTCTGGAATCCTGCATCCACCTGGGTGGATGCAGCCTCCCTCCGGTAAAAGTCATGGTAATTGTTAAACAGGCCAAGGTATTCCTCGATCACCTCGGATTTATTAAGATACCGCAGCAGGAAAGATTTGACGATCTTTCTTCCGGAATCCGGTACATTCTCTTCGTGTATCGTGGCAAAAACGGCAAAGAGCCTCATCAATGCATTTAGGATGGATTCACTCATAATGGGCCGCGATTATCTCATAAAAGTAGTGAAAATCTAAAAACAGAACTGCCCAGTTGAAAGCTCAACTGGGCAGTTCCAATGATTTCTGCGAGCGGATCAGGAGATGATCTTGGCCCTGAGTTTTTCGATTTGAAGGATAAGCACTTCAAGCGAGTCGCCTGACAGATCACCCTCTGCGCCTCGGTATGTTTCTTGTAATGAGAGCAGATCGTTGAAAATATCGCTGCTCATTTCAGTTTCTGAAACGGGTTCCATAATTTCAAGCAGTTTGTCCAGCGTCGTGCTCTGCTCATTGATGATCTCGACGATCTTTTTATTTTGAGCACTTATGATACTGATCTGTGATGTAATGTATAAAGCTTCTATCCAGCTGCCAGCCATGACAAGTATGGAAAGTTCATCCTGCTCATTATCAGTAAGGTATTCGTAGGTTCTGTAAAAGGAATCGGATATGAGTGTAATGAGTGAATCCACGTTATCGATGTTGGCCTCCACACTCTGCACCAGTTTTTCATCGAAGGAACCAATCTGCAGTTCATCGATCAGTTTGGCACTTGCATTCAGGTATTGCATGGTTTCCTGGGTTTGCTTATAAGTGGCTGCATAACTGAGGTCGGCGCCGTATACACCGAGATTCAGGGCCTTGCTTTTCAGGTTGATGTATTTGTCAACATTTTCCACGTAGTTGCACAGGTCAAGTATGTAGCTTGCTCCTGCTTCTACCAGCAGGGTGGTTACCTCAAAGGAAGTGGGAAGCGGATAGTCCGTAATTTCCCGAATTACGGCATCCTTGCTTTCGACCTTGCCGGGTATGGTGTCTTCCATTCCGGATTTTGATGATTTCTGGTTTTTACATGCAGAAATTGAAAAAATAAGAATCACCGCAAGTCCAATACCTACTGTTCCCCAGTTTCTGGTCATGGATTTTTTCATTGTGTATGGATATTAAAGGTACGTATCTTAAATAGTTATTGCAGTCCAAAAATATAAAATATATTGAATCATCCGAAGTTAAAAGTTTCATTCATTTCCAAATTATTATTTTTATCCCATCGGAGACATAAACAGATCATCCATGAAAGTAACCAGAGAAGTTTTCGGATTAATGCCGGACAACCGGGAAGCAAGCCTTTTCACGATCGTTAATCCGGGAGGCATGATCCTGAAGGTTTCGAATTATGGTGGGATAATCCAATCCATCCAGGTGCCGGACAGGAATGGAGAAATGGCAGATGTTGTGCTTGGTTTCGATAACCTTGAAGCTTACCTCGGGGATCATCCTTATATCGGGACCCTTATTGGCCGGTATGCAAACCGGATCGCCGGAGGAAGGTTCATGCTTGAGGAGAGGGAATACCGGCTGGCAAATAACAACGGAGAGAATCATCTTCACGGCGGCCTGTCCGGATTCGACAAGGTCCTGTGGGATGCCTCGGAATTTGCAGACAACCAGGGTGCAGGCGTTACGCTTACCTACTTCAGCCATGATATGGAAGAAGGGTATCCCGGCAACCTTAAGGTCAGGGTGACTTTCACGCTCGATGATGACAACAGGATATGCCTTGATTACACGGCGACTACGGACAGGTCCACGCCCCTGAACCTCACCCATCATGCATATTATAACCTGGGAGGCGGTACTGCTCCCATTTATGATCATGAGCTGATGATAAAGGCTGGCCGCTACCTGGGAAGCGATAAAAATCTTAACCCAACCGGGAAGATCCTCAGTCTTGACGGGAGTCCCCTGGATTTTCGAAACCCAAAAAAGATCGGGGATGTGATTGACCAGGTGCCGGGGGGATTTGACCATTGTTATGTTTTCGCGGGAAAGGGCAGTGAGGCCAACCTCGTTGCCAGGGTAATCCATCCGGAAAGCGGCAGGATCATGGAGGTCTTCACAACCGAACCAGGCATGCAGTTTTACAGTTCGAATTTTCTTGCGGGAATAAAAGGCAAGGGAGGGCAACCGTACAATAAGCACCAGGCTATATGCCTGGAAACCCAGCATTATCCCGATTCACCCAATCAACCCGGGTTCCCGGATACGATCCTGAAACCCGGTGAGACCTATACCCAGAAAACTCTCTACAGGTTTGCTGCAGAGTGAATTCATATCTGAGGATGCCGAGCTCCCGGGAGGGGATCCTGCCTTCAGGAGATCGTATGTAATCGCCTGTAAAACAAACCGGGCTCAAATTCGTTTTATTATTTTTAAGCCTGAATTCTACCGCGGATGAAGCGAATTTTCCTCCTGTTGATAGTATCACTTCCATCATTGATGATTTTTGGAGGGATCCACGAACATTCCTGCTCCGGGCCGCTATCGTACGAAATGTTGAATGTGCATACCCATGTCGCGGATTCCGGGCTGCTGATGTATGACATACATTATTACGGCATCAATCTGGAGGTCAGCGATACCAGCACCTACCTTTCCGGCTATACGGACATCCTTGCCACAGCTCTCGGGGCAACAGATGAACTGGTGTTCGAGTTGAACGATCAGCTGCAGGTGGATTCGGTTTTTATCGGGGGACTAAAAACGGACCTGTATACCCATGAAAACAGCCTTATCCGGATCGCTGCACAACTGCCCCTGCAAAAAGACGAACGGTTCATGCTCAGGGTATGCTATAAGGGAGCGGCCGGGCAAACCGGATTCTTTAGCGGGATCTCCAACCGTACGGATGTGGAATGGGGCAACCGGGTCACCTACACCCTCTCAGAACCATTCCGTGCACTCGACTGGTTTGTATGCAAGCAGGTACTTGATGACAAGGCCGATTCGGCCGATATAAACATAACGGTAGACCAGGGACTGATGGCCGGATCAAATGGAGTACTTGCCGGCATTGACAGCCTCCCGGGAAATAAACTCAGGTACCGATGGCGTTCCAGGTACCCCATAGCCTATTATCTGCTTTCCCTGTCGGTTTCAAAATACCAGGACTACAGTTTGTATGCAAAACTGGACTCCCGGACCGATTCCATCCTGATACAGAATTTCATTTACAACGAAGAAACTTACCTGGAACAGCATAAGGAACAGATCGATGCAACAGCCGACCTCATCAGGTTTTATTCAGGTATTTTTTCCGAATACCCCTTCCTCAGGGAAAAATATGGCCACAGCCTGGCACCGATGGGAGGTGGCATGGAGCATCAAACCATGACCACTCTTTCCAGTTTTAGTTTTACGCTGGTGGCCCATGAGCTGACACACCAGTGGTACGGGAATAATGTCACCTGCGCCAGCTGGCAGGACATCTGGGTCCACGAGGGATTTGCTTCCTACGGGGAATACCTTGCCCTGGAAGAATTGAAATCACCTGAGGAAGCCAGGGCCTGGATGGACCAGGCCCATGAATGGGCCATGTCTGATCCCGTGGGCAGTGTTTATATTCCAGAGAAAGATGCGGAAGATGCCGCAAGGATATTCAGCAGGGCCCTGTCCTATAAAAAAGGAGCCTCTCTGCTTCATATGATCCGGTATGAACTTGGGGATGACAGTATTTTCTTTGAAACACTGTCCCGGTTCCAGGTCCGTTTTGCAGACAGCGTGGCAACCGGCAGGGATTTTCTGGATGTCCTGAACGAGACTTCGGGATCCAATTTCGACTGGTTTTTCGATCAATGGTATTACGGACAGGGTTTCCCGATGTTCGAGTTCACCTGGTGGCAGACGGGCGACAGTGTGATCATCGAGATCCTTCAATCCCCCAGCTCCGAAAACACACCCTTCTTTAAAACCAGGCTAGACCTTGCGCTGCAGATCGAGCAGGGTGGAGACACCCTGATCGGGATCATATGCGACAGGCCGTATATGAGAGTGGGAGTACGGTCCGACCGCCTGGTATCCGGACTGGTCCCCGACCCGGATAACTGGGTGCTGGACCGATCACAGGTTTTAAAAAAGATAATTTCAAACGGTTATTTCACTGTCGGACCCAATCCTTTCGGGGATGAACTGAATATCGTCTTCCAGTCGGGGATCGCAAAGCGGGAGATCCAGCTGTGTGACATCAGCGGGAAGGTGCTGGAAAAGCATTCCAGCAGGTCCGGAACCTTTACCCTTGATACCCATTATCTGAGGCAGGGACTTTACCTTCTTCAGGTAAAGGAAGGGAATGAAAGTTATACCACAAAGGTGATCAGGCATTAGGACCGGTTCCCCGGCCCATGGCAAACCGGACTCGAATCCTGGAAACACGGGCCATCGGCCGGAGCCGGGATCCGTGGATGCGAACTGTTTCGTGGATACTGCGTTTTCAGTATGCTTCAGGGACAAATGTCTGCTCCGAAATAGGAGGCCGAACATATCCTTCCTTGCTGATCGGAGGCAATTCGATCTTTTCCTGCTTGATCTCCTTGTAGGGGATCTGGCTGAGGAAATGATGAATGCAATTCAGCCGGGCCCTTCTTTTATCATCTGCCTCCACCACCCACCATGGAGATATCTTTGTATCGGTGTAAGCAAACATTTCATCCTTGGCCTTCGAATATTCCACCCAGCGGCTGCGTGAATTCATGTCCATATGGCTGAATTTCCAGTTCTTGGTAGGATCCTCAATTCTTTCCCGGAATCTTTTTTCCTGCTCCTCATCGCTGACCGAAAACCAGTACTTGATGAGTATGATCCCTGAATGGATGAGTATTTCTTCGAATCGGGGACATGACCTGAGAAAATCCCAGTATTCGTCTTCCGTACAGAATTCCATTACCCTCTCCACACCGGCCCTGTTATACCAGCTCCTGTCGAACAGGACGATCTCACCGGCGGCAGGAAGATGGGATACATAGCGTTGGAAGTACCACTGGGTCTTTTCCTTTTCTGTAGGCACACCCAGTGCGACAACCCTGCAGACACGCGGATTTAAGCGCTGGATAATGCGCTTGATCACACCTCCCTTGCCGGCAGCATCCCTTCCTTCAAAAAGAACCACGATCCTGAGTCCCTTTGCCCTGCCCCATTCATGCATCTTTACAAGTTCTGCCTGCAGGCGTTCAAGTTCTTCGAAATAAAACTTTTTGTCGAGCTTTTTGTGATTATGGGTTTTTGAACCGTCTGAGTGCTTGTGGTTTTTTTTCTTATGGTCTCCTTTATTGCTCATTTTTACTTGTTTTATAAGTAAATATAGAGAATATGAAATCCAAAAACAATTTGGGAATATGGACTTTTACAATCCCGGGAAAATGGATTGATACCGCAAAAGGCTGTGGATTTTCTCATCAAACCAGTTCCCTGGCTCCGTCACCCACCTCACCGGTATAGAAGTCGGGCTTTAATCCGGTCCTGGCATGGTAGGCAGACCCTACTTCCTTGATGAAATCATTTAGCTTCTCCTTATGTACAAGGCTGACAGTGCATCCTCCAAATCCGGCACCGGTCATCCTTGAACCAAGAACCCCGTCAATTTTCCGGGCCTCTTCGACAAGCGTATCGAGTTCCACCCCGGTGACTTCATAATCGTCACGGAGGGAATCGTGGGATGCATTCATGAGCTGGCCGAAAAGCTTCAGGTCAGAAGCTTTCAAAGCCTCGACGGCATCCAGGCAGCGCTGGTTTTCCGAAACCACATGGTGGGCTCTGCGCCGGACCGTCTCATCCGGGATGAGGGACTGAAATTCCAGGTACTTTGAATAGCTGAGATCGCCAAGCTGAACTATCTTTTCAGTCTTGGAGATCTCCTCGACGGACTTCTCACATTCGGCCCGCCGCTCGTTGTATTTTGAATCTGCCAGTCCCCTGCGCTTATTCGTATTGGAGATGACAATCGAATAATCCCCAAGCACCAGTGGTACCTGTTCATAATCCAGGGTGGCGCAATCAAGCAGGACTGCATGGTCCTTTTTCCCCATCCCGGAGGCGAACTGGTCCATGATACCGCAGTTCACCCCAACGTATTCATTCTCGGCTTTCTGTCCGATCTTTATCAGATCTATCATGTCAAGGTTCAGGTTCAACAGTGCATTCACCGCAATTCCTGTGACCATCTCAATACTTGCGGAAGAGCTGAGCCCGGCTCCGCTGGGAACATCCCCCGAAAACAAAAGGTCCATGCCCGAAAGTCTGAATCCTCTTTTGACGATCTGATCCATGACACCGAGGGGATACCGGACCCACCTGGTCTCAGGTTTGGAATAATTGGATGCAGGAACGCTGATCCTCTGGTCAAAATTAGTGGTGGCGAAATGGATCGTGTCGCTGTTGTTGGGACGGGCAAGAAGATAGGTCCCGTATTGCAGTGCGCAGGGAAAAACATACCCGCCGTTGTAATCCGTATGCTCGCCGATCAGGTTAACGCGCCCGGGGGCGAAAAACGTGCGAAATACCCGGTCCTGGTTTCCATATAATCCGTAGAATGTATCACGTAAGGCACTCAATTCCATTTTGAAGTTGTTGGTTACCCGAGAATGGGTAAATGTAATAAAAAGACCTGAACGAACATCAATCAATGCGATGCCCGCTTGCTGCGGGTATTCCCCTGCATGCCCTGCATGTAGGCCGGCATAAAATACCGGCAGCATTGCCCGCTATGACGGAAGCTGATAAAAACCCTATCTTTGGACATTATACATGGCCTCCGTCCAAATGAAAAAACATCTGAATATTTTCATCTTGTTCATGCCGGTTTTAATGTTTTTCCAGGAATGCACCATGCAGGCCCAGGGCCCTGGTAAGCGAAAAATGGATCATACCATTTACGGGGATTGGAAAAGCATCCGGAATATCCGGATTTCGAACGATGGTAAATGGGCAGCGTACGAGGTCAATCCCCACCTGGGGGATGGCGCCCTGTACCTTGTGGATCTTGAAGGGCACCGGGAGTGGATCTTCGAACGGGGATCGGATCCAGCCTTCTCGCCCGGGTCCGATTACCTGGTATACAGGATCAAGCCTCCTTATGAACTGGTCCGGCAATCCAAAAAAGACAAAAAAAGCAAGGATCTTATGCCCAAGGATTCACTGGGGATTTACAGGCTCGGGCAGGATTTGCTTTCCAAAGTACCCAGGGTCGAAGAGTTCCGCGTACCGGAACGGGCCTCTTCCTGGTTCGCCCTGAAGCATTATTATAAGACCGATACGACTGCCGCCGATACCAATGAATTCGGGGTTAGAATTGCACAGCCGGAGGGCAAGCCCTCCAAAATGGTCGTTATGAATCCTGTCAGCAATGAAAAGCATGTGTTTGAAAAGGTATATGATTTTGAAATATCGAAGGAAGGAAAGGCCGTCGCCTTCACCCGGTTTACGGCTATCGACGACAGCATCCCAGGGCGCTGTGTCGAATACATGGATCTCGGGAAAGGTATAACGGATGAAGTATACGCATCGGAAGGCAAATTCGGAAAGTTAAGCCTTGACAGGGAGGGAAAACAACTGGTTTTCCTGCATCATCCGGATAGTGGCAAGACCATTGGGATGAACATGTATTACTGGACCCCGGAAGAGAATGGAGCCAGAATAATCCTGGATACCATATCGCCCGGGATGCCGGAGGAATGGGGGATCAGCGATCATGCAAAGCCCTGGTTCTCCGAAGATGGAACGCAGCTTTATTTCGGGACAGCTCCAAAAGCCGCGCCGGAACCTGAAGATACCCTGCTGGATGAGGAAAAATACAGGGTGGATATCTGGAACTGGCAGGACGGTCTTCTTCAGCCCATGCAGCAAAAACGACTGGAGCAGGAACGCAATCGCACGCACCTGTCCGTATGGCACGTTGGATCGGAGGGGATGGTCCAACTGGGTGAGCCTGGGCTTGAGTCGGTCTCAACCCTCTACAGGGGCAACGGCGAGCTGGCCCTTGGATCAACTTCCATACCCTATCATCAACTGATATCCTGGGAAGTGTACCGATACCAGGATTTTTACCTTATCGATACCCGGACCGGCAAAAGGGAATTGGTCCTAAAGAAAAAACCCTTCGGGGCAGAGCTTTCTCCCGGCGGCAGGTACCTGGTATGGTATGAACCGGCAGACAGCAATTACTACGCTCACAACACCGGGACCGGCGAACTGGTCTGTCTTACCTGCGGGATCGATGATGTTTTCTACAACGTCGAACAGGACGTTCCCGCATTGCCCCGGCCGTATGGCATTGCTGGTTTTACGGAAGGGGATGGCAGCGTGCTTGTTCATGCACACTATGATATATGGAAGACGGACCCGGCCGGGGAAAAGATCCCCGTCAACCTGACCCGGAATGCAGGCAGGGAAACCCGGACGGAATTCCGCTACCGGCATCTTGAGTACGATGATCCATTTATCCCTTTGAAAAAAACCATTTTCCTGGAGGGATTCAATGATCGTACAAAGGAGTCAGGCCTTTATGCCGCCAGTGCCCTGCTCAGCATGAAGCCCAGGGCACTTGTACAGGGCAGGTACGAGTACGAGCTGATCGCAAGGGCCCGTAATGCAGACATCCTTGCCTGGCGCAGGGGGGGGTTCGATGAGTACCCGGATGTATATGTAAGCGACCCGGAATTCCGGGAGCAGTACAGGATCTCCGATGCAAATCCCCGGGCCGGGGATTACTACTGGGGCATTCCACGGCTTGTCCACTGGAATTCCTATGCCGGCGAGGACCTGGACGGGATCCTTTATGTGCCGGAGGATTTTGACCCTTCCCGGAAGTACCCCATGCTGGTCTATTTCTACGAAAAACGTTCCGACGGCCTGTACTGGCATGTGAGTCCAACACCCAGCCGTTCCACCATTAATTTTGCCTGGTGCACGAGTAACGGTTATGTGGTTTTCGTTCCGGATATAACTTACAGGGAAGGGCATCCGGGACAGAGCGCCTACGATGCCGTTGTGAGCGGCACCCTTGCCATGTGTGATCAGTTTCCCTTCATAGACCGGGAAAACATCGGGATCCAGGGACACAGCTGGGGTGGCTACCAGGTTGCATGGATCCTCACCAGGACAGATATTTACAGGGCTGCCATGGCAGGTGCCCCGGTAGCCAACATGACCAGTGCCTA
>CAZVLG010000341.1:0-3613 GCA_964627835.1 uncultured Bacteroides sp. | reverse complement strand
GGTAATAACAGAGGTAAAGATCCCAACCGATGCATATACTGCTGCCAAGAAAAAGAGTCCCATATAAGACCCCATAATCCCCCCTGAATCGAGGTTTCCCGGGGGACTCCCGAGCAGGTAAACGGAAACATAATAAACCAGCGTCGGAAGCAGTGAGAAAAGGATCAGTGTCACGGCAGCAAGGTATTTTGCCAGTACGATCTTCATCTCCGTAATGGGCTGGGTCAGCAACAGCTCCAGTGTGCCGCTTCGTTTTTCCTCTGCAAACACCCGCATGGTGATGGCGGGGACAAGAAACAGGAAGATCCAAGGAGCCATGATGAACATTGTGTCGAGATTGGCATGCCCGTTGTCCAGCAAATTAAGGTTGCCCTTGAACACCCACATGAACAGGGAACAGGTAACCAGGAACACCATGATCACAAGGTACCCGGTAAGGCTGCTGAAAAACGCGTTGATCTCCTTCTGAAATAATGCAATCATAACCATATTCGATGATCAGTGCGAAAATAAGTCATTTCCTTCAAGCTTCCCATCGGTCTCAAGGAAAAAGTAGGGCAGGATCTGTATCCGGTGGTAATAATAGTTCAGGATGGCTGTATAATGGTACCGGCGGCGGGCCATTTCCATGGCACCTTCCTGGCTGAGACCGACCCCGTGCCCATACCCCCTTCCCATGATCCTGATCATGTCTCCGTCAAGAATGACATCAAAAAAATCGGAACGGTAATTGAAGTCATCCCGGATAAGCGATACGGCAAGTGAATCACCGAAAACACGGTAATACTCCTGCCGGTGCTTCAGGCGCATTTCAAGTGCGGCTGTGTCTGCCCGAGGCGGGAAGCGGATCTCGTAGGATAAAAGGTAATGGATCCAATTCCTCACCTGTATGCTCCTCTCCCACTCGGCATTCTTTTGTCCAAGGCTGAAAGGATCGAGAACCGGGCGCAGGTAGCTCTCTGGTTTCAGCCAGACTTTCTCAGCCCCGCGGGTCTCCCCTCCGCTGTTGGAGTGGTATACGGGATTGATCAGGACCGAATCTTCATCACATATGACCAGTCCGTCGGTAACCTCGGTACCGATTTCAACGTCCTCGTTCCAGATATGTCTTCCTTTATAGGACTGGCAGTGTACTCCATCACAGAGGTTAAATCCTTCCTCCAGGTGCCGTTCAATATTTTTCAGGGCGAAGGTCCGGCACAGGATGGCCTGCACCTTGTAGTATTCCAGCGGACAGGCGGGACCCGCTTCGGTTTCCGTCACACCCATAATGTATCTTTCAAGCTCAATCCTGTTCAGCAAACGAAGTCCGTTCGTGGAGATATCTACCTGCAGTCCCCCTCCGTACTCCTGTGAAGCGAGGACCGGATCGGCCGGCTTGAGAGAAAATACAGAGGATTCATCCATGGGGATCATGCTGAGATCTGTCATCCGGGACCATTCCCCCTGCTGGTCCCTAACATAAAGAAAACCATCCCGGTGCACAATGTACCATGAGGTTCCAGAGCCACATGTATGATTTCCCGTACCGCTGCCTTTAACCTGGTAACGGCCCTCAACAACAGTAAACAAAACGGACTGGACCAGGTGATCATGATAAAGGGCCACGGTCAGATCGAGTGAGTACAAGGGCACTGCCCGGAGGACCAGGATCAAGCAAAGGCTCAGCAATACAGTTTTCATATTTCGCATGATCGGTTCGATATGGATCCTTTCAGATACTTTTACCAAGTTCCGACATTCATCCGTTTTCCCGGATCGGGCCCGGGATACTTCAGTCTGGCCCGGGATACTTCGGTTAAACTCCTTATGCCTCGTTCAGTCCCGGAGCCTGCCGTCAGTCAGGGGATCCTTCGGTCAGGTACCCAACAATCCGGTCCGCCAGCCTCAAATGGGCACCGGTCTCACCCAGTATTGATCTCAGTTCCCTGAAATCATCGAGCATTTGTTTCCGGTACCCGTCGTTTTCGAGGATCCGGTGCAGTTCCGCCGAAATCTTCTGCCTCAGCCTCGTCTGCAGGATCTCCTGGACCACCTCCCGATCCATGATCAGGTTCACCAGGCTGAAGAACCTCGGTTTGATAAAATGTTTGCCGATATAATAGGTTATGTTCCCCATTTTATAAACCACAGCCTCCGGTACCCCGAACAGGGCAGTCTCCAGCGTGGCAGTCCCCGATGTCACCACAGCAGCCTCTGCCTGCATCAACAGCTCATAGGTCTGGTCAAAAACAATGGATGCTTCCGTTCCCCGGGTATACCTCCTGTAAGTCTCAGGAGAGATGCCGGGGGCCCCTGCAATCACGAACTGGTAGCCCGGGAATTCCTTCACCACGGCAAGCATTTCGGGGAGGCAATACCTGATCTCCTGCCTGCGGCTCCCGGCAAGCAGGGCGATCAATGGCCTGTCTCCCAGCCTGTTCCTTTCAAGGAATGCAGCACGCGGCTCCTTGCTCCCCGCCCTTTCCTCAACCGAATCGAGGACCGGGTTCCCGACGTATTCAACCGTATAGTCGTATTTCCTGTAAAAATCCACTTCAAAGGGCAGGATCACGTACATCCTGTCCACATTATCCTTGATGGTCTCAACCCGCCTGGTGTTCCAGACCCATACCTTGGGCGAGATATAATAGATTACCCTGATGCCAGCGGGTTTGGCCCATCTGGCAATACGCAGGTTGAAGCCGGAATAATCAATGAGGATGAGGGCGTCGGGGGCGTACCCAAGGATGTCCTGCCTGCATAACTTCAGGTTCCGGGAGATCTTTCCAAGGTTTGAAACCACCTTGAAAAATCCCATAACGGCCGTCTCGCGGTAATGCTTCACGAGGGTTCCTCCATCGGCTGCCATGAGGTCCCCCCCGAAATAACGGAATTCCGCATCCGGGTCCGATCTTTTCAGGCCTTTCATCAGTTTGCTGCCGTGAAGGTCACCGGATGCTTCCCCTGCGATCAGATAATATCTCATAGTCCAGGAATCAGGCTCAGGTCAGAAATTTGGTTATGACAACGATCACTGCAAATACCAGGGTCGATGCCAGCACCCCCCTTGCAGAATAAAGATAATTCAGCCAGATGAAAATAAAAAACAACAGGAGGTTCGGAATGACACTCAGGCTGATCACGCTGCTAAGCTTCCCGCGGAAAACCAGCATTTCGATGTAATCGACAAGCGACATGCCCCGAAAGGCAACCAGATAAACGATCACAAACCCGAGCATGGGTGCCAGCAGTCCCAGCACCACACCCAGACGGATGTTATTGTACCGATGTGCCATGATCTATCCCGATTCAATATCCCAATTGCGCAGCTGTTCGATACCCATGTAGGAGGTCAGGTCAACGTGTACGGGAACAATGCTGACATAGTTATTGGCAAGGGCCCACTCATCGGTATCGGAGGCTTCCGGTTCGAGGTTATGGAACTCCCCGGTCAGCCAGTAATAGTCCCTGTTCATAGGATCGGTCCGGTGATCGAACTCCTCCCTCCATACGCCTTTGTTCTGCCGGCAGACACGGATGCCCTTGATCTTGTGATAGGTATTTACGGGAAAATTGACATTCAGGCAGGTACCGCCGGGGATCCCTTTATCGAGCGCCCGGGAAAGGATCT
>CAZVLG010000340.1:0-2546 GCA_964627835.1 uncultured Bacteroides sp. | reverse complement strand
ATTTTATCGGGTTCGACCTGCGCACCTATGCAGCCACGGGCGGTTCAACTGACTTCCTTCAGGCCCTGGTAGATTCCGTGGCCGAGACCTTCCAGTTTACGATTGACGAAAAACCCTACTTCTCCGCCCTGGTACCCAAATTATACACCGGGGCAAGTTACCGGGTTTACCCCAAACTCCTGGCCTCAGCCCTGGTTCGGACCGAGTTTTTCGACCGCAGGCCCCACTTTGCCCTTACACTGGCTGGCATGTACAGTCCCCTGCCCTCCCTCCACGGTACCCTCAGCTATTCCATCATGAACAATAAGCTGACCCAACTTGGGTTGGGATTGGCCATGGGCGGGAAAGGCGCCCAGTTCTACCTGGCTGCGGACAATATTCCAATTCGCTGGGTCCGGGATACCGGCTCCGGCGCCATCTGGCCCTATAATGCCCGTACGGTGAATTTCCGGTTCGGTGTGAATGTGATCTTAGGCTGCGAGGACCGTGATCGCGGTGGGTATGGAGGGTTCGGCAGGCGCCCCGGTTCGCGGGGCCGCGGCAAGTATTGCCCGGCATACGATTAAACGGCCTTTACCGGGATACTGGGCCATGTGCCCTGGAATGATGCTGCCCGCCGGAACCAGCCGGAACATGAACCAGGGCAGACTTCATCAGAACTTCAGGATTTCATTCCGGCAAGGTTCCCTTCCATAACGATGAAAATCCGGGTAACCTGCAACTATACGTTAGAAATTCAATCCATCACCGTATCTTTGTTTAAGGATGAAAATTCAGGGAACCTATAATACCGCCCATGTCTTTAATGACAATGTCGACGAGGAATCCTACAGGCAGATCCAGGAATTCTGCAACCAGGAAATCTTTAGTGGCACCAGGATCCGGATCATGCCCGATGTGCATGCCGGTAAGGGATGCGTAATCGGATATACCGCTGACCTCGGTGAAAAAGTAGTGCCCAACCTCATCGGGCTCGACATCGGGTGCGGGATCCTGGTAACCCGCCTGGGACGGCTGGATCTCAAATACGACAAACTCGATAAATTCATCCGGCAGAAGATCCCGCATGGATTCAAACGGAACAAGACCGCCGACCCCGAAGACTATCCCCGGGATTTCACTGAGAACCTCAGAGGCACCTGCGATTTCCTCGGCATTGATTTTATGGATCATCTCAAGGGCATCGGCAGTCTGGGCGGGGGTAACCATTTCATCGAGGTGGCGGTTGACAGCCGCAAAGAGAAGTGGCTGCTGATCCACAGCGGTTCGCGAAACTTCGGATTGCAGGTGGCCACATGGCACCAGGACAAGGCAATCGTGGAATGCAGGAAAAAAGGGGTGGAAATTCCCAGGCATTTTGCATACCTGGAAGGCGGTCCGCGGGAAGATTACACCCGTGATATGAAAGTAGCCCAGGAGTATGCCCGGCTTAACCGAAGGGAGATGTCCCGCCGCATTCTTGACCACCTGGGTATTAAGAAGCCGGGAGAGCAGTTCGAGACTGTCCATAATTACATTAATTTCGATGACGGGATCATCCGGAAGGGAGCTGTCTCCGCCCAATCAGGAGAACGGCTTGTCATTCCACTGAATATGCGTGACGGAAGCCTGATCGCCCGCGGAAAGGGAAACCCGGAGTGGAACTTCAGCGCACCACACGGGGCCGGCCGACGTCTCTCCCGGAACCAGGCACGCAAACAACTCGACATGGAAGATTTCAAAAAGGCCATGAAAAACGTCTGGACCTCCACGGTCTCTGAAAAGACCCTCGACGAAGCCCCCGGGGCTTACAAGCCAAAAAGAGAGATCCTGCAGTGCATTGCTGAAACCGTCGAGATCGAAGAAACCCTGAAACCCCTGTACAATTTCAAGGCGGAATAATCCCGGGCCCTGAAGTTGATCCGGTAGGGATTTTACTTCTCAGGCAGAGGTATGCCCCCATGAACAAGCGGATATATAGGCCCTTGCTCATCCGATCCTGCCTGGTGCCGGATTCTTTCCAACAGATGGAGACCCCCATGGACAACCGGATCCATCGGGCCTTCCTCAAATAATCCTGCCTGGTGCCGGATTCTTTCCAACAGATGGAGACCCCCATGAACAAGCGGATTCACCGGACCTTTTTCATCCAATCCTGCGTGGTTCAGGCTTCTTCCCGTAGAACAGGTCGTCAAGGGGAAGGGCCAGCCGGCGGAACAGGGCATTGTTCCGGATACCGAAGCGGACCAGGCGGTGGAACCAATTGTCCGGGTGGGACCAGGGGCATACGATCATGCAGCGCCCGCAATCGGTCCCGGCCTGGCACCAATAGGTAATGCAGCTTTCCGGATCAATCTTCCAGCGTTTTACCCCGCCAAATTCCTTTTCGGGTCCACCGGGAATGGACTGCGCCGGACAGGCCAGGGCGCATTTTTCACAGTGCCTGCAAAAATCGATCGCAACGGCCGAACTCCTCCTTTCATTCCTCCATCGGATCCGGGATCCGGAAGTCATTGCGCGACGGGGGTCCAGGTAGCCGGGGACCAGCGGAAGATCCGTGGTCACGA